>JBDTAU010000226.1:0-6184 GCA_039924465.1 Dermatophilaceae bacterium | reverse complement strand
GCTCCGGCCGCCTTGAAGGAGAGGCGCACCTCGACGATGGAGGTCGGCTGGCCGTTCGGGCCGGCCTGGAAGCCGCTGCTGGCGTCGGCGATCTCGCTGCCGTCGATCTCGACGGGGCCAAGAATGTACTTGGTGGTCTTGTCATCGCCGCACGTGGCGATCGGGAGCGTGTGGTCGTCGACAATCTTGTCGAGGACCCCGGGCACCGAGCAGTTGAGCGCGTCGTACTGGGGGACCACGGTCTTGGCGGCCGCCTCGGCCTTGGCCTGGTCCCAACCGATCCCGACCAAGCCCTGGGTCACCTGGGCGATCAGGGCGGGGTCGGTGGCGGTCGGGTTCGCCGCGGGGCCCCCGGGAGCGCCGGGAACCGGGGTCGCCGCGGGGGTTGCTGGCGCGGTGGCGGGGGCGCTCGGCTTCGGGGTCTCGCTTGCCGTGGGGGTCGCCGGTGCCGTCTCGGCGGTGAGCGCCCGGGGCACGGGAGCGTTGGCGGCAGTGCTGCTCGGGGCCGGGGTGGTCGCTGGCGTCGTGGCAGCCGGCGTCGTCGGCGTGCCGGTGGCGCCCGCGGTGCCGGTGGCGTCAGGGGTCGGCACGGGGGCCGGCTGGAGAGCGTTCTGGTCGACCGTCTGGACGAACACGGCCCGGAAGCTCAGCTGCGACGGCTTGCGGATCGCGTCCAGCTGGTCCGGAGTGGGGGTGCCCGGGATGGACACGACGATGTTCTGCCCACCGAGCGTCGAGATCTCGGCCTCGGCGACACCGTTGGCGTCGATGCGCTGGCGGATGATGTCGACGGCCTGGTCGACCTGCCCGGCACTGACCTGTTCGTTCCCGACGAGGACCGGCTCGAGGATCATCTCGGTGCCGCCCTCGAGGTCGAGGCCGAGCTTGGGCGTCCACTGGCCGCCACCCCATTGCGCGAGCCCACCGACGAGGGCAGCCAAGGCGATGAGCATGACAACGAGCGTGGTCAGGCTCCGGGTCGCCGACTTCTGATAGATGCTACGCGCCACGCGGGTGCCTCACTGCTCGGAATGGGGGCTGGCCGAGCCGTCGGCCGAGCCGGAGACACTCTCCGGCTGCTTCATCGCGACAGCGCGCCGATCAAAGCGGATGACCATGCCGTCAGCGATCTCGATGTAGGCCGTCTCGGCGTCCAGGTACTTGATCGTGCCGTACATCCCGGAGGAGGTCACGACCTGATCGCCGACGTTGAGTGAGGCGTTGAACTGACGCATGCCCCTCTGGCGGCGATTCGAGCTCCAGAACATCCAGACCAGCAGCAGCAGCGGCAGGGCCAGGATCAGCAGTCCACTGGTGCCACTCGAGGTGGTTTCCGCGGAGACCAGGGTCCCGATCGTTCCCATCAACAACTCAGTCCTTAGATCAGTGGGCCGGGCGGCGCGCACGCACTCCCATGAGGAGGTGCCGTGATGTCGCGTCAACGCCCGGTGGCACGAGAAAGTGCCGCGGCAACGGTGCCCGCAGGAGTCTACGTCGGGGCGCGGCGATTGTCCGAATCACCACGCCCACGCACCGATGCCGTATGCCGCCGTCCCCCGGCGCGACACAAGTGCCACGCAGGTGCCCGGGGCGGTGGCGCGCAGACCTAGAAGCGACCCCCGCCGGCCTCGTCGATCGGCAGCGTCGCCGACCAGATGCCCTGGGCGTCCGGCGGTGGGGTCAGGCCGAGGTGGCGCCAGGCGAGGGTCGACGCGGCCCGGCCGCGGGGGGTGCGGACCATGAAGCCCTCCCGGACGAGGAACGGCTCGGCGACCGTCTCGACCGTGTCTGATTCCTCTCCCACCGCGACGGCCAACGTGGACAGGCCGACGGGGCCGCCGTTGAACCGGCGGCACAAGGCCTGGAGCACAGCCCGGTCCAGGCGGTCGAGCCCGCGCTCATCGACGTCGAACAGAGCCAGTGCGGTGCGGGCTGCGTGCCGGGTGACCCGGTCCTGATGGTCGCCCTCACCATGCACCTGCGCCCAGTCGCGGACCCGACGCAGCAGCCGGTTGGCGATCCGCGGGGTCCCCCGCGACCGCAGCGCGATCTCGGTGATCCCGTCCTCGTCGGCCTCCAGGCCGAGCAGGCCGGCGGATCGGTGCAGGATGGTGACCAGGTCGGCCGGGGCGTAGAAGTCGAGGTGGCCGGTGAAGCCGAAGCGGTCCCGGAGCGGAGCCGGCAGGAGGCCGGACCGGGTGGTGGCACCCACCACGGTGAAGGGCGGCAACTCGAGCGGGATGGCGGTGGCACCGGGCCCCTTGCCGATGATGACGTCCACCCGGAAGTCCTCCATCGCGAGATAGAGCATCTCCTCTGCGGGACGGGCCATCCGGTGGATCTCGTCGACGAAGAGCACCTCCCCCTCGGTGAGCGAGGACAGGACGGACGCGAGGTCGCCGGCATGCTGGATGGCCGGGCCGGACGTGATCCGGATCGGCTGGCCGAGCTCGCTCGCCACGATCATCGCGAGGGTGGTCTTGCCGAGCCCGGGTGGTCCCGAGAGGAGCACGTGGTCCGGGGCGCTGCCGCGGCCCTTGGCTGCGGTCAGCACGAGCCGCAGTTGTTCGCGGACCCGGTCCTGACCCGGGAAGTCATCGAGTCGCTTCGGTCGCAGCGCGGCCTCGACCTGTCGCTCCTCGGCGTCACTGCCCGGGTCGATGACCCGAGCCGTGGCGTCGAAGGAGCCGTCGGGAGCCGCGTCGGCTCCGGGCCCATCGGCCCCGTCGGACCCGTGCACGCCGCTCACGAGACCGGACCAGGGCGCACTCATCGTCCGAGCTCCTGCAGGGCAGCGCGCAGCAGGGCAGAGACCCCTGCGCCGTCCGCGGCCTGGGCTGCGACCTTCTCGAGGGCGTCGTCGGCCTGCTTGGTGCTCCAGCCGAGGCCGACGAGGGCCTCGCGGACCTGGTCGCGCCAGAGCTCGCCACTGTCGGCGACTCTCGTGGCCGGGCCCCCTGAGGTCCCGGCGATCGAGCCGAGTTTGTCCCGCAACTCCAGGACGAGGCGCTCAGCCCCCTTCTTGCCGATGCCCGGCACCTTGGTCAGGGCCGCCAGGTCGCCGGAACCGAGGGCCGCCCGCACCGCTTCAGGCGGGTGCACGGCCAGCATCGCGAGGGCGAGCCGGGGTCCGACCCCGGACACGGTCTGCACCGTCTCGAAGACGAGCTTCTCGTCCTCGGTGGCGAAGCCGTAGAGGGTCAGGGAGTCCTCCCGGACCAAGAGGGTGGTCGCGAGTTCTGCGCCCTGTCCGAGACGGACCGAGGCGGCCGTGGCGGGAGTGGTGTGCACGAGCATGCCCACTCCCCCGACGCCGAGGACGACGGAGTCGAGGCCGGCCCGCAGAACGGTGCCCGAGAGTGACGCGATCATCGGTAGGTGGCTCCAGCAGTGGGAGGACGGATGGCGCGGGCAGCAGTCGTGCCGGCGGAGGCGCGCCCACCGGTGCGGCGAGTCGCGGGGGGCCGGGCCGCGGCGTGGGCTGCCGCAGCCTCGGCGAGCCGACTCTGGGTGCCCCCGCGCCAGATGTGACAGATGGCCAGGGCCAGGGCGTCGGCGGCGTCCGCAGGCTTGGGCGGTGCGGCGAGGCCGAGCAGGTGGGTGACCATGGCGGTCACCTGCGCCTTGTCAGCGCGACCGTTGCCGCTGACGGCCGCCTTGACCTCGGTCGGGGTGTGCAGCGCGACGGGCAACCCGCGGCGCTCGGCGATGATCATGACGATGCCGGTCACCTGGGCCGTGCCCATGACGGTGGAGACGTTGCTGTCGGCAAAGACCCGCTCGATCGCGACCGCCTCGGGGCGGTGCCGATCGAACCACGCGAGCATCTCGTCCTCCACTGTCACGAGCCGCTTGGGAGCCGGGTCCCCTGCGGGAGTGCGGATGACGCCCACCTCGACCAGGGTCAGCCGCCGGCCCGGGACGCCGTCGACCACGCCGACGCCGCAGCGGGTCAGGCCGGGATCGACCGCGAGCACACGCACCGGCTACCTCCCCATCTCGTCTGGTCCGAACAAGTGTTCGGTCCCAAGGTAGGCCGGGTGTCGACCAAACGGCGGGAGGCACGCCGTTCGGTCGACACCACCCGGCCTGCCTCCCCCGCGTTCGGTGGTGTCAGGAGGCTCAGTCCTCGTCCTCGTCGAGTTGCGCGAGGACCTCGTCGGGGATATCGCCGTTGGCCCAGACGTTCTGCACGTCATCGCTGTCCTCGAGGGCGTCGATCACCCGGATCATCTGCTTCGCACCATGGAGGTCGAGCGGGACCTGCAGGTTCGGGACGAAGGAGGCCTCGGCCGAGTCGTAGTCGATCCCGGCATCCTGGATGGCCTGCCGGACGGCCACGAAGTCGGTGGCCTCCGACACGATCTCCCACGAGTCGCCGATGTCGTTGACCTCTTCGGCGCCGGCCTCCAGGACTACTTCGAGGATCGAGTCCTCGGTGGCATCCGGGCCACCGGCCTGCTCCTTGGGGACGATGACGACGCCCTTGCGGGTGAAGACGTAGGACACCGATCCCGGGTCTGCGAGTTGGCCGCCGTTGCGGGTCAGGGCGATCCGCACCTCGGCGGCAGCGCGGTTGCGGTTGTCGGTGAGGCACTCGATCAAGACGGCGACCCCGTGGGGCGCATATCCCTCATACATGATCGTCTGCCAGTCCGAGCCGCCGGCCTCGGTGCCCGCTCCGCGCTTGACCGCACGGTCGATGTTGTCGTTGGGGACCGAGGTCTTCTTGGCCTTCTGGATGGCGTCATAGAGCGTCGGGTTACCCGTGGGGTCGGGTCCACCGGACCGGACGGCCACCTCGATGTTCTTGATGAGCTTGGCGAAGAGCTTGCCGCGCTTGGCGTCCTTGGCCGCCTTCTGGTGCTTGGTGGTGGCCCATTTGGAGTGGCCGCTCATGCAGAGTCCTCACACTTCCGTTGTCGATTCACCGACTGTGCTGTCGCACGGTTGCGACGAATTCGGCGTGGATCCGGCGGTCGTGGCCCACTTCGGGGTGGAACGACGTCGCCAGGATGGTGCCCTGCCGAACCGCCACGATCTTACCCACGGCTGGTCCTTCGGACACCGTGGCGAGGACTTCGACCTCCGGACCGACCTGCTCGACCCACGGCGCCCGGATGAAGACGGCGTGCACCGGGGCGTCGAAGCCGACGAAGTCCAACTCGGTCTCGAAGGAGTCCACCTGGCGGCCAAAGGCGTTGCGCCGCACCGTCAGGTCCAGTCCGCCGAGGGTCTGCTGATCGGGTCGACCATCGGCCAGCCGGTCGGCGAGCATGATCAGGCCGGCGCACGAGCCGAAGGCGGGCATCCCCTGCGCCAGTCGGGCCCGCAACGGCTCCTGCAACCCGAAGGCTCGGACCAGCTTGTCCATCACGGTCGACTCGCCGCCGGGGATGATGAGCCCGTCGATCTGCTCGAGCTCCTCCGGCCGTCGCACGAGGACGGGGTCTGCCCCGAGTTCGGTCAGGGCAGCGACGTGCTCGCGCACGTCCCCCTGGACCGCGAGGACCCCGATTCGTGGTGCTGCCATACGTCGGAGCGTATGCCCCGGTCGCCCTGAGTCGGCAACCGCCAGCCACCCAGCCGGGTCAGGTCCGTCGGCAGGGGCGCCCCGGAGTCTCCCAGAAAGTTAAGGTACGTTAACTTTATGACGACCGGGATCGCGCAGGCGAGGGACCGCACGCGCGTGCGTCGGCCCCGACGCGCCATGCTCCTCGGGCCCGCGTTCGTCGCCGCGATCGCCTACGTCGATCCCGGGAACGTGGCGGCCAACCTCACGTCCGGGGCGCGCTACGGCTACCTGCTCGTGTGGGTGCTGGTCGCGGCCAACCTGATGGCCGTCCTGGTCCAGTACCTCTCCGCCAAGCTCGGCCTGGTGACCGGCAAGAGCCTGCCGGACCTCCTCGGTGAGCGCATGCCCCGGACCAGCCGACGCCTCTTCTGGGGGCAGGCGGAGGCCGTGGCCGCCGCGACCGACGTGGCCGAGGTGATCGGCGGGGCGATCGCCCTGGAGATCCTCTTCGGGGTGCCCTTGCTGCTCGGCGGCGTCATCGTCGGGGTCGTCTCCACGATGCTGCTCGCTGTGCAGTCGAGGCGGGGTCAGCGACCCTTCGAGTTCGTCATCATGGCCTTGCTCGCAATCATCACGCTCGGCTTCCTGGCCGGGCTGTTCGTCAGTCCG
>JBDTAU010000225.1:0-2996 GCA_039924465.1 Dermatophilaceae bacterium | reverse complement strand
ACGCCCTCGGCGTTGGCCTGGGCCGTGTGCTCGGCGTTGCCCTGGGGCATGCCCTCAGCGTTGCCGACGGGTGGCGGGTTGAACTCGCTCATTCGGTGATCACTCCTGACAGGTAGTCGGCTGCGTGGCGGGCCCGCTCGCGGGCGTCCGCCAGGTCGGCCGAGCTGACGTTGACGTGTCCGATCTTGCGGCCCGGCCGCACGCCCTTGCCATAGAGGTGCAGCTTCACTCCCGGATCGCGGGCCATGATGTGGCGGTAGGCGGGATAGAGCTGCTCGTAGTCGCCACCGAGGACGTTGGCCATCACGGTCCAGGGCGCTCGGGGCCTCGGGTCACCCAGCGGCAGGTCCAGGACCGCGCGCAGGTGCTGCTCGAACTGACCCGTCACGGCCCCGTCCACCGACCAGTGCCCGCTGTTGTGCGGGCGCATGGCGAGCTCGTTGACGCGGTAGCCGGGCTGGCCGTCCTCCTCGCGCACCTCGAACATCTCCACGGCGAGCACCCCCGTGACACCGAGGACCCCGGCGATCCGCAGGGCCGCCTCGGTGGCGACCGCGGCGAGGTCAGGGTCCAGGCCCGGGGCGGGCGCCACCGCGTCGGTGCAGATCCCGTCGGTCTGGACGGTCTCGACGACGGGCCAGGCCGCCGCTTGACCCGAGGGGCTGCGGGCCACGAGGACGGCGAGCTCGCGGACGAAGTCGACCCGCTCCTCGAGGAGCACCCCGTGCTCGAGCGGGCCCGGTGACCCCACCGCCTCCAGCCAGGGCGCGATCGACTCGATCGCGGCGGGATCGGCGATGACGGCGACCCCCTTGCCGTCGTAGCCGCCGCGCGGGGTCTTGGCGATGATGGGCCACCCGGTCTCGTCGCCGAAGGCGCGCACCTGGTCGGCCGTCGTGGCCCGCGCCCACCGGGGGCAGGCGATGCCGAGCCCGCTGAGCTTCTCGCGCATCGCGAGCTTGTCCTGGGCGAAGTGCAGGGCGGCGCGGGTCGGGTGGCACACGACGCCCTCGGCCTCGAGCGCCTCGAGGACCGGCGCCGGGACGTGCTCGTGGTCGAAGGTGACGACGTCGCACGTCCGGGCGAACTCGCGCACCGACTCCAGGTCGGTGTGGTCCCCGACCGGGGCGGAGGGGATGACGAGCGCAGCCGAGGCATCGACCGCCTCGGCCAGGACCGACAGCTGGATCCCCAACTCGATCGCGGCGGTCTGCATCATCCTGGCCAACTGCCCACCCCCGATGACACCGACGACGGGGAATCCTCCAGGGGCACGCATGGGCTCGCTCACGGTCCCCCAGCGTAGTTGCCGCTCGTTGAGAATCATCGCCGCTTCTCGACCGAGTCCAGCAGGCCGCTCTCACCGGTGGGGTCGGCCAAGTGGGGGTGATGGGTGCGGACAGCGGCAAAGGTCCACAGCTTGTTGAGCACGAACGACACCGGGGTCACGACTGCGATGACGATGAGCTGGGCCCAGTAGAGACGGGTGCGCAGGCCGTTGGAGTCGTCGAACACGGAGGCCGGAAGGGTCAGGAAGGACCCGGGGTGCATGAGCAGCGTGAGCAGCACCAGCCCGATTGCTTGTCCGAGCAGGCCCACGGCGAGGAACGGCCAGTACTCCCGCCACCAGCCGGCCCGTGTGGCGCTGTGGAAGGTCCAGGTCCGGTTGAGCTGGAAGTTCCACAGGTTGGCCACCAAGAAGGCGGCGGTGGAGTAGGCGTGGTACCAACGCACGTTGAAGCGCGTCCCGAGGAGCCCGATGATCTCCTGGTCCACGTCCGGGCCGAGCCGCTTGACGAAGATCAGCACGAGCAGGTTGACCAGCACCCCCGAGACGCCGACCGCCCCGAAGCGCAACAAGAGCACCCAGTTGCTGCGGTGCCGCACGAAGAGATAACTGCGCAGGCGCCCCACGTCAGTCGACCTCGGCCTCGGGCAGGAAGAGGGCGAACCGGGCCGGCCGGGCCTGCACCAGGTCGAGCCGGCCGCCGTTCGCCTCGGCGAGGTCCCGGGCGAGGGCGAGGCCCAGGCCCGTGCTCCCGTGCGTCCCGCTGCTCACCGATCGCTCGAAGATGTGCGGCGCCATGGTCGCAGCAATTCCGTCGCCCTCATCGCTCACCTCCACCACGATCGACGGTCCGGACCGGCGGGCCTGCACATCGACGGTCCCGCGTCCGTGAGCGAGCGCGTTCTCGAAGAGGGTGCTGAGCACCTGGGACAGCGCCACGGGAGTCGATCGCACGAAGAGGCCCCGCTCTCCGTGCACGCGAACCGAGCGGCGAGCCTTCGCGAAGGAGGGCTGCCACTCCCGCTGCAGGGCCGCGATCACCGAGTCGAGGGAGACGGACGGGATCGGACCAGCGGCACCACGAGTGCGCCCCAGGAGGTCATCGACCACGCGGGTGAGCCGCTCCACCTGGGTGATCGCGATGCTCGCCTCCTCCCTGACCACGGCGACGTCGTCGGTCTCGGAGATCTCCTCGAGCCGCATCAGCAGCGCGGTCAGCGGGGTGCGCAACTGGTGGGAGGCATCGGCGGCGAAGTCCCGCTCGGCGGCCAGTGAGCGGGTCATGTCGTGGGCCCGGCGGGTGATGACGTCCGAGATGAGGTCGATCTCCTCGATGTCGGTCCGCAGCGGGGACAGCCTGGTCTCCCCCTCGCCGAAGCGTCGGGCCTGCTGCACGAGCTGGCCGACGGGGGTCAGGCTCCGGCGGCGCAGCGACTGGGTCAGGAGCATCGCGAGCACGATGCTGACGGCGCCGAGCACCACGGCGGACCCGATCAGGCGCAACACCCAGAGCCCCGGGTCCGACAGGTAGAGGGACATGAGGTAGCGCGGGTGCTCGTGCGAGACGTACCAAGCCAAGCCGCCGGAGAGCACTATGAGGAGGCCGACCGACAGCGCTGCCGCCAGCAGCGAGGTCCGATCGATGAGTCGTCGCACGGTTACTCGGCCGGGGGACGTTCGAAGCGGAAGCCCAACCCGCGCACCGTCG
>JBDTAU010000224.1:0-3002 GCA_039924465.1 Dermatophilaceae bacterium | reverse complement strand
GCACGCTCGCAGCGCTGCTCGCCGCATCCCCCGGCGCTGCGGGCGACGTCTGCGAGCGAGTCGCGGAGCGGATCACCCCGGCCGTGGTCCGCAAGGGCGTTTCGGTCCTCATCAGCACCTCGCTCGGCACCGTGGCCCTGCCGGCCGGCATCGCCGGGGGCCTGTCCCTGCAGCACCCCGACGCGAGGGTTTTCACCTCCCTCGCCTCCACGCCAGCAAGTCTGGCCACGGATGGACGCGAGGCGACACCGGCCGAGCCGAGTCCCGGATTCACGGCCTCACGTTCATCGGGCAACGGAGCAGTCGCAACGTCGGCGACGCCCCCCGACCCGGGATTCACGGCTACGACAAGTTCCCCCGAGGCTGGCCCCGCTCCCACGAGTCCCTCCACCAAGATCCGCACCGAGCCGGCGCCGGACCCTCGATGGCTGCCGGACCGCCCGACCACGGTTGCTGACCTGGACTCGAGTCGGCTCCTGGCCCCGTCTCCCCGGGTTACCAGCGCTGAGATCGAGTCCGTGACGGTCCGTCGCGGCGACTCGCTCTGGACCATCGCCGCCCGGCAACTGGGCGCTGGGACCAGCGACGCCGAGATCGCTCGGGCCTGGCCGCAGTGGTATGCCGCCAACCGTGAGGTCATCGGCGTGGACCCCAACCTGATCATCCCCGGACAGCAACTTCAGCCGCCGACCGAAGGACTCCGACCGTGACCACCGCGACCACCGCGACCACCGTGACCACCGCGACCACCGTGACCACCACACCGGTGGGCCCGACTCCCGTGAGCACCAGGCCCGGGGCCCCCAGACCGCTGACCGTCCGGACCCTCCCGGCGTCCGCGCCAGGACTCATCTCGGCTGACGACGCGTGGTCCCGTCCGACGCACATCGTCCAGGACGCGTTGGCCCTCGACTTCTTCGCCCCTGACCTGGAGGGCGACTTCGATCGCCAACCCAGCCTGCGCAGTCAGCTCGATGACCCCTACCCCTTCGTGGCCAAGATGGCCCAGGCGATCATCGAGGTCGTCCTGGGCCAGCGGCCGGCGCCGCAGTTGATCCGGCACACCACCCCGCCGATCTACGCCGTCCTGGCCCGCCGCGCCCTCGTCTCGTCGCGGCGACAGACCGAGAGCGTGCGCCGGGCCGCCATCGTGCGCCGGGTCCGGCTCTGCGAACCCGCCGACGGGATCATCGAAGCCTGCGCGGTCGTCGTGTCACCGGGCCGGGTGCGGGCCCTTGCCCTGCGCGTCGAGGGGCTCGACGGGCGCTGGATCATCACCCAGTTGACGATCGGCTGAACCCGTCACTTGGACTTGGGACCGGGGCCAGACGTGACCCGCTGCCGGGCGCAACCGTTTGCCAGGCGTGACCCGTTGCCCGGCGCACCCAGAGGCAACTTGGTGCCGGGCGAGACCCGGAGCCGGCGAGGCCCCGGGTCGACGCGGCTCAGCCCTTGCGGCGCTTGACCTTCTTGCCACGTCGCGGCGCCGTGCGCTCCACCGGCTGCTGGCCGGCCGACTCGACGACGCTCCCGTCCTCGCCAGGGGCCGAGTAGCGGAACGCCGAGGACGGCCCCTCAGTGGCCAGGTCGACACCCGACAGGGACAGTGCCTCGCGGGCGCCCCCACCGTTGGCGCCTCCCCCGACTCCGGCCGGCACCAGTTCGTCCTCGCGCCCAGCGGCTGCAGCGCCCGTCCGGTCCGCCGTGCCGTCGCCGCTCGTCGCCGCCAGTCCACCGACCATGTCGGAGACGGACATCGGCGCCACGCCACTGCCCACGGGCGCGGACGGCGCGGTCGGCGTGACCTGGACCTCGACGGAGAACAGGTAGGAGATCGACTCCTCCTTGATGGCATCCATCATCGCCTCGAAGAGCTGGAAACCCTCGCGCTGGTACTCGATCAGCGGGTCGCGCTGGGCCATGGCCCGCAAGCCGATGCCCTCCTGGAGGTAGTCCATCTCATAGAGGTGCTCACGCCACTTGCGGTCGAGCACGGACAGGACGACCCGACGCTCCACCTCACGCATCGTCTCCTCGCCGAGCGACTCCTCCCGGAGGTCATAGGCGTGGTGAATGTCAGAGAGCAGCTGCTCAGTGAGCAACTCGGGGGTGATGTTCTGGCGGCCGCCGGCCAGGTCCTCGACCTGGTCCAGGGTGACCTGGACCGGGTAGACCTGTCGCAGCGCGTGCCACAACTGGTCGAGGTCCCAGTCCGTGGAGAAGCCCTCGGCCGTCGCGGCAGCCACGTAGGACTCGATGACGTCGTTGACGAACATCCGCAGCTGCGAGTTCAGGTCCTTGCCGCGCAGGACGGCCCGACGCTCGTCATAGATGACCTGGCGCTGCCGGTTCATGACGTCGTCGTACTTGAGGACGTTCTTGCGGATCTCGTAGTTCTGCGCCTCGACCGCGCCCTGGGCCTTCTGGATCGAGTTGGTGACCATCTTGGACTCGATCGGCTGGTCATCGCCCATCCCGGCGGACTGCATGAAGCGATCCACGAGGCCGGAGTTGAACAGGCGCATCAGGTCGTCCTGCAGCGACAGGTAGAAGCGGGACTCCCCCGGGTCACCCTGACGTCCGGAGCGACCACGCAACTGGTTGTCGATGCGGCGTGACTCGTGGCGTTCGGTGCCGAGGACGTAGAGGCCGCCGAGTTCGGTGACCTCGTCGTGCTCGGCCTGCACGGCCCGCTCGGCGGCGGCGAGCGCCTCGTCCCACGCGGCCTCGTACTCCTCCGGCGTCTCCTCGGGGTCAAGGCCGCGCCGCTTGAGCTCGGCGACCGCGCGGAACTCGGAGTTGCCGCCGAGCATGATGTCAGTGCCTCGACCGGCCATGTTGGTGGCCACCGTCACGGCGGACCGACGGCCTGCGTCCGCGACGATGACCGCTTCGCGTTCGTGGTGCTTCGCGTTGAGGACCTCGTGCCTGATACCGCGCTTCTTCAGCTGCTGGGAGAGGTACTCGCTCTTCTCCACGGACACCGTGCCGACCAGGACGGG
>JBDTAU010000223.1:0-7750 GCA_039924465.1 Dermatophilaceae bacterium | reverse complement strand
TGGGCGGATCGGGCCATGGCTCCGGCTGCGGCGCACGGGGTGGCTCCGCGGCCGGCACGGGGATCGGATCGACCGCCACATCGGCGGGGTGCGGCCGGATCCGCTCGAGCAACTGCGTCACGTCGGCGTAGTCCGGATGCTCCACCGCGAGCTGTTCGAGCAAGGGCAGAGCGGCGTCCGGCACGGCGGTGGCCAGCGCGTCCTGAGCGCCGGTGTACAGCGCCGACCACCGCTCTTCGGGCTGCGGCTGCGCGTCCGGCCCGGCGGATTCAGCGGGGAAGGTGAAGGGCTGGGCCGTGCCACCGCGCAGCAGGACCGCGGTGCCCCACTCGGCGGCCTGGTCCGAGACGGCCATCGCCTTGCGGGTCTCGCAGATGGCGGCATCGATCGGGAGCCCCTTGGTCAGGTAGGCATAGAACTCGTGGGTGAAGACGAGTGCGGCCTGATCCGAGATCGCGGTCTGCATGGCGACCACGGCCGGCAGACCTTGGTGGATCAGGGCCTGCGCCACCCCGGAGAAGGCGTTTCGCCCTGAACTGCGGGCGCCTTCGCAGGCATTCAGGACAGCGAGCTGAAGCAGGCGCGCGTCGTGCAGCAGGGTCCCGAGTTGGCCCCCGCTCACCCGATGCGCGGTGCCGTCGGGGCGCTCCAGCGCGAGCACCCCCTGCTCCGTCTCGGAGTCGAAGCCACCGTGCCCGATGAAGTGGAAGACGTGGAAGGGGTCGAGCAGGGCGAGCTGGAGGGCGCTCAGGGTCGCCTGGCTGCCACGCAGGACGGTCAGCTCGAGTCGGCCTCGCCTCGCCAGGTCCTCGGTCGTCGCGCGGAGGAGTTTCTCCTCGCGGTCAGTGGCGAGCGGCGGCAGGTCGCTGGGGCTGGAGATCATCACGAGGATGCGCAGGGGTGGCTCCACCGCCACGGCTGGGGGCCGTTCGACCGCGTCGACCACCCGCACGATGGGAGTCTCGCTGGACAGGGTGATGAACCGGGCCAGTCGTGTGTCGTAGAGGTACTCCCAGGGGACGGGCTCGAGGTCCGGAGCCTCATCGAGCCGGAGCCGTAACCGAAGGTTGTCGTCACCGATGGCCGCCAGGCTGGCGCGGAAGGCGTCGCCCACGGCGCCGGACAGCAGGGCCGACCCGAGGCGGGTCCCATAGTCAGTGACGTCGGGCAGACGCGCGGCCACCGGCATGAGGCGACGAGAGGCGACTCTCGGCGGCCCGACAGCGATCATGAACTGGGCCAATTCGCTGGCCTCGAAAGGCAACACGAAAGGTGCCTCAGCCGTGCCGACCGGCGACTCGAGGACGCGAGCGACATAGCCCGTCGGCTCCTTGACGATGGCGACGTCGAAATCCAGGTAGTCACTGCTCATTGCCGGGCCCCGAATCCTCTCCAGCAGGCTACTCCTGCTGGGGTTGCTCCATCAGTGCCCTGAGCGTCCCGATCTGATACCAGCCCCGCACCCTCAGGGACCAGCGCCGCACCTCAAGCGGGTGGTGCTTCCCTCAGGACGACACAGCAGCGTCCCACGGCCGGCTCCAGTGTCGCGATCAGCCGGCCGGGGGCGATGCTGTCGGCCAGGCCGGTGAGCAGGGCGTGGTTCATCTCGCAGACGAGTTGGCTGTGGCTGTTGGTCAGCGAGTGGAAGGGGCAATTCGCCATGACCACCCGCTGCCCGTCTCCGGGCTCCGGACCTGCGGCTTCGGTCCGGGGCTCGTAGCCGTGGCCTGCGAGCAGACGGCTCGCGTCCGCCAAGACGTCGCCGGAGTCGATGCTGCTGGCTGCCGCGGCGCCGAGCACTCGCCCACGGGATGCGGCCGCCGACTCGAGGGCCTCCCCGACGGCGCAGCCGGTCTTCATTGATTCTGCGATGGCGTCCGCCATGATGTGCCCCGCCATCTCGTACTCCCGACCAGGGAGGGAGACGGTGATGTCGCGCTCGGCGCGGCGGTAGAGCTTGGCCGGCCGCCCAGCGCCGGGGCCACTACGACCCGTCAGCCGCGCGAACTCCGTCACCAGAAGCCCCTCGGCCTCGAGCCGGTCCAGGTGGAACTTGGCCTTGTGGTGCGCGACCCCCACGGCAGTCGCTGCCTCGTCGCGGCCGACGGCCCCGGGTTGGGCGCACACGTAGAGGTACAACTCCCGGCGCACCGGGTCGGCCAAGGTGCCGATGCCCGTCACGTCCTGCTCGAAATCACTCATGAGAACCCTCTAAGGAATTAATACCTTGACGTTACACCGTGAACCCTCTAACGTGGAATACATCATCCTTTAGAGAGGGCACGCCATGGCGATCAAGGAAGTCACCGAAACCCACACGCACCACTACCTACCCGATTCAGCCAGGCTGCGTAGCGACCCGTCCTACGTGGCGTTCACGCTGTTGCGAACAGTCTTCACCATCGCGCCGATCATCTTCGGTATCGACAAGTTCTTCAACATCCTCACGGAGTGGACGGCCTACCTCGCGCCCTGGATCAACAACCTCGTCCCCGGTGACGCGTCCACGGACATGAAGATGGTCGGCGTCATCGAGATCATCGCTGGACTCGTGGTGTGGTTCGCACCGCGCTGGGGCGGCTACCTCGTGGCGCTCTGGCTGGCTGGGATCATCATCAACCTGCTGACCCTCTCCGGCTACTACGACGTGGCCCTGCGTGACTTCGGTCTGTTCGTCGCAGCGTTGGCGCTCGTCAGCCTCTCCCGTGTCCATGACGTCCCGGCGTCCCGGGCCCATGAACTCCCGGCGTCGAGTGCATCACATGAGTGAGGCGCCGGCCCGGACCCTGCACAGCGTCGAGGCGGGACCGCCCGCCATCGAGTTGGACGCCGCGGCTCGTGCAGCCCGCGTCTTCCTCGAGGCGCTGGGGGTCGATTGCAGCACGCCGAGCACCGAGCGGAGCCCCCTGCGGATGGCAAAGGCCTACGCGGAGATGCTGACTTCTCGCCCGTTCGAGCTGACCACCTTCCCCAACGACGAGGGCTATGACGAGATGGTCGTCGTGAGCCAGATCCCCGTCGTCTCGGTCTGTGAGCACCACCTGCTCCCGTTCACCGGCGTCGCCCACATCGGCTACCTGCCGGGTGACCGGATCCTCGGGCTGTCGAAGTTCGCGCGCGTCGTCGAGATGTTCGCCCGCCGCCCGCAGGTCCAGGAGCGGCTCACCAAAGAGGTCGCGGACTGGCTCGGCGAGCAGTTGTCACCCCGCGGCGTGGGGGTCGTCATCGAGGCGGAGCACACGTGCATGAGCCTGCGCGGTGCCCGGGTCAGGGGCGCGGTCACCCGCACCACGGCGCTCTCGGGCCTGATGCGCGACAACCACGCCACCCGCGCCGAGTTCCTTGACGCGGTGGAGCGCAGGGCCTAGGTCACGACCGGGGGGTAGGCCGCTGGGCTGGTTCCGCGTCCTCCAGCGCGGAGCCGGCCCAGCGGCATACGGCATCGCGTCGTTGTGGTGGGGACGAGCGGCCGTCGATGACGAAGTTCGATGACGAAGTTCGACCGGGCCTCGCCCGAGTTGGGACCGTGAGAGCCCGGCCACACTAGAGTCTCGTCATGGACGGATGGTGGTCGAGACACGTCGGTAGTGGGCGCGCTCAGGCGGACACCGCCCCCTTGGAAATTCTCGGGGTAAACAGTGACGAGCACTACGTCCGACACTTCCTGCGCGTCCATGAGGGCGACATCCTCGCGCTCAACCCCGGGTTCACCCACGACCCGTTCGAGGGAGACCCCACCTACCTCATCCTCAAGGGCGACGAGACGATCGGGCTGGTCCTGCTGCGGGACGCGGGGGAGGGGACGGCGCAGCTCCTGCTCGACTACGTGACCGAGCCCTACCGGGACCTGGGGCCGGGGGAGTTCATCTTCGGCCCCGACGGTCCGTTCCGCCGGAGGGGCTTCAAGCGGGTACTCGCTCCCGAGGGCATGGTCGACCCGTACTACGAGCGGCTCGGCTTCCGCCGGGAGGGCGAAGCCTTCGTTCTCCCCTGACGGGAGCGACCGGCGTGCTGGTCTGCACCAGTGCACCGTGGGTGCCACTGCTGCCTCAACTCACGTGGACAGCTCAGGCCACGGCCTGACACTTGGCCATGAAGCGGTCCGGGTCGACGATGGAGCGGGAGAACTCACCGCGCCCGACTTCCTCGCCGTCCGAGTCCCGCACCGTGATCGAGCAGACCAGACGCCGCCCGTCGTTGAAGGGCTCGGCACACTCGATGGTCAGTTCGGCGCCGACCGCGCTGCCCCGGACGTGTTCGAAGTCGACCTTGGTGCCGACCGTGGTGCGGTCCGGCTCGATCACGGCGCGGCAGACTTGGAACGCCGCCGCCTCGCACCACGTCATGAGCCGGGGGGTGGACAGGACGTCGAGGTCCCCGCTGCCGACGTTGGCGGCGGTATCCAACTCGGTCACCGTGTGCTGAAACTTGCTGACTGGCATATGGCTGAGTCTGACAGACAACCGCGCAACTGCCGATTCGGCTCATCAGGTGACCCCCAACCGCCCCGCGTGTCCTTCGGAACTCGGGTGTCGTTGATGCCACGCTGGGCCCCGTGACCACCAACGTCTGGGTGCTCTCCGTCGCGCTCGGAGTGACCGCGCTGCTCAACTGGGGCTCCGTGGCGCGTGGTGACCGGATGATCGAGCGGATCACCAAGCCGTCCTTCATGGTGCTGCTCATCGGGCTGGCGTGGTCGCTGCACGGCGAGGGACGGGTCTCCGGCGCCCCGACCCTGCCGCCCGTGATGCTCGCCCTCGGCCTCAGCCTCATCGGCGACGTGGCGTTGCTGCACTCCACGGCCCGACGCTTCCTGCTCGGGCTCACCGCCTTCCTCCTGGCGCACATCGCCTGGATCTGGGCGGTGGTGCAGATGCAGGGCCCGGGTGGCTTCCCGTGGTGGCTGCTGCCGGCCGTGCCCGTGCTGCTGGTCCTGCACGGCCGGTTCGGACGTCACATCGTGCGCCACGCCGGCCGGCACCGGGTGCCCGTGTTCCTCTACCAACTCGTCCTCGTCGCGCTCGTGCTCGTTGCGGCGTGGCGCGGTGACTGGGTCGTCCTGCTCGGCTGCTTCGTCTTCCTCGTGTCCGACACGATCCTCGGACACGACCGGTTCGTCCTCGAGCGGCGCTGGGCGCCGCTGCAGGTGATGGTGACCTACCACGTCGCGCAGGTCCTCATCGTGATCGGCCTGCTGCGCTGAGCGCCTGCCGCGGGCCTCGGGAGGCCTGCGCTAATCTGGAGCGCATGGCCGGTCTGCTGCTCCTTCCGCAGCCGCGTTGAGCAACGTCAGGACGCCCTGACATCAACGCGGCTCCCCCTCCGTGCGAGGGGTTTTCTTTTGCCCAGTGAGCCAGACCCGACCGAGCCGCTATGAGAGAGAAGACATGAGCGACCAGAGCAACGAGACGCCGCATCGCTACACCGCCCAGCTGGCGCACGTGATCGAGACCAGCTGGCAGGATCGCTGGGAAGCGGCGGGGACGTTCAACGCGCCGAACCCGGCCGGGCCCTGGGCCGAGCCGGAGCGGGTCGCGGCGCTGGGGGACAAGCTGTTGGTCCTCGACATGTTCCCGTACCCCTCCGGGGTGGGCCTGCACGTGGGGCACCCGCTCGGCTACATCGCCACCGATGTCTACAGCCGCTACCACCGCATGCTCGGCAAGAACGTGCTGCACGCCCTCGGCTACGACGCGTTCGGCCTGCCTGCGGAGCAGTACGCGGTCCAGACCGGGCAGCACCCTCGGAAGACGACCGAGGAGAACATGGCGAACATGAAGCGGCAGTTGCGCCGTCTGGGGCTCGGCTTCGACAACCGACGCAGCTTCGCGACGATCGACGAGGACTACTACCGCTGGACCCAGTGGATCTTCCTGCAGATCTGGGACGCCTGGTATGACGCCGACGCGGTCCGCGAGGACGGCGGCCTGGGCCGGGCCCGGCCGATCAGCGAGCTCGTCGAGCAGTTCGAGACGGGGGAGCGGCCGACCTCGGACGGACGCTCGTGGGCCGAGCTGTCCGAGACGGAGCGCGCCGCCGTGGTGGACGGATTCCGGTTGGCCTACGCCGACGAGGCCCCGGTCAACTGGTGCCCGGGGCTCGGCACGGTGCTGTCCAACGAAGAGGTCACCAACGAGGGCCGGTCCGAGCGTGGCAACTATCCGGTCTTCCGGCGCAACCTGAGCCAGTGGAAGATGCGGATCACCTCGTATGCCGACCGGCTCGCTGACGACCTGGACCGGGTGGACTGGCCCGAGAAGGTCAAGACCATGCAGCGCAACTGGATCGGGCGTTCCTCCGGGGCCCGGATCTCGTTCCCGGTGACCCGGGCGGCTGGCCCGCAAGCAGGGGAGCCGACGTCGATCGAGGTCTTCACGACCCGGCCCGACACGGTCTTCGGCGCGACCTTCATGGTCGTCGCGCCCGAGCACCCGCTCGTCGAGGTCCTGGTCCCCGAGGGCGACTGGCCGGCGGGCACGCACGACGACTGGAAGGGCGCGGACGCCGACGCCCGTGCCACCCCGGCCCAGGCCGTGGCGGCCTACCGGCTCGCCGCGTCCCGCAAGTCCGACGTCGAGCGGCAGACCGAGGGCAAGGAGAAGTCGGGCGTCTTCAGCGGATCATTCGCGACGAACCCTTTGACGGGAGAAGCGATCCCGGTCTTCGTCGCCGACTACGTCCTGATGGGCTACGGCACTGGCGCCATCATGGCGGTGCCGGGGCACGACCTGCGTGACTTCGAGTACGCCGGCAAGTTCTCCATCCCGATCCGGCGCGTCGTGGCGTCGTTGGTGCTGGAGGCGGACGCGCCGCTCGACGAAGCCTTCGTCGGGGCGGGCTTCGCGGTCAACTCGGCCAACCCCGCGGTGTCCCTCGACGGCCTCTCCGTCGAGGAGGCGAAGTCGCGCATCATCACCTTCCTCGAGCAGGAGGCGATCGGGCACGGCACGATCAACTACCGGATCCGCGACTGGCTCTTCAGTCGGCAGCGCTACTGGGGCGAGCCGTTCCCGATCATGTACGACCAGGACGGCATCGCCCACCCGGTTCCGGAGGCGCAGCTGCCGCTGACGCTGCCCGAGGTGCCGGACTACTCGCCGAAGACGTTCGAGCCCGACGACGCCCAGAGCTCGCCCGAGCCGCCGTTGTCCCGCGTGCCCGAGTGGGTCAACGTCGAGCTCGACCTGGGGGACGGGCGCGGTCTGCGGCCGTTCCGCCGCGAGACCAACACCATGCCCAACTGGGCCGGCTCCTGCTGGTATTACCTGCGCTACCTCGACCCGGCCAACCACGAGGCACTGGTGGACCCGGCCAACGAGGCCTACTGGATGCAACGGCAGACCACCGCGGTGGCCGGCGCCCCCGCCGGCACCAGGGACCCCGGTGGCGTCGACCTCTACATCGGGGGAGTCGAGCATGCTGTGCTGCACCTGCTCTATGCCCGCTTCTGGCACAAGGCGCTCTTCGACCTCGGGCACGTCTCGAGCGAGGAGCCGTTCCGGAAGTACTTCTCGCAGGGCTACATCCAGGCCCCGGCGTTCACCGACAGCCGCGGTCAGTACGTCCCTGCTGCCGAGGTCGTCGAGACGGCCGGCGGCTCGGGGGCGGAGCCGTCCTTCGCCTGGCAGGGGGAGCCGGTGTCGCGGGAGTACGGCAAGATCGGCAAGTCGCTGAAGAACTCGGTCAGCCCCGACGAGATGTACGACGCCTACGGCGCCGACACCTTCCGGCTCTACGAGATGTCGATGGG
>JBDTAU010000222.1:0-3557 GCA_039924465.1 Dermatophilaceae bacterium | reverse complement strand
GCCGGAAGCCGTCCGCGCCGAGGCCGCCGCCATCCGCCGCGACAAGAAGGCCAAGAAAGCCCAGGGAACGGCGATCGAGCAGCAAACAGGCGGCTCCAACACGGAGCCTCAAACGGCGACGGCCGATGACCAGCTGCCCGACAAGGAGTGGCTGAAGCGCTTCCCGATCCGCTCCCAACTGACACCCCGCAACAAGGCCAAGTTCGACCGCGAAGCGCTGCACTGGCGACGCCTCAAGGCCCTGAACGACCAGGTCCTCGCAGCGGACCCCGGCCTCGTCGCCGAGGCCCGCGAGCGCCACGACGCCTACTGCGCCGCCCCCTTGCTCACCGACTCTTTCTTCTACATCCGCCCGCCCGAACAGTGGTCACTCTGCGACAGATGCTCGGACAACTGGGACTCTTCCATCGGGGATGCGTGTCCGTTCTGCTTCGGCGACGGCTTCACGCACGTCATGTTCTTCGACCCGTATAGCTCGCCAGAAAGCCCGCTGGCCGGAGCCGAGCCCGAACCAACCGTCGAGGCACAATGCACAATCCGTCGTACCGAGGGGGCCAGCACGTCCTTCAAGGGCAAACGGGCCAAGGCGGCCAAGCCGTCCACGGCCACCCCGGCCAAGGCCAAGGGCGAGACCTCTGAGAGCAAGCAGCCCAAGGACGTGAAGGCCGCCGGCAACCCGACCACTGGCAAGTCTCCGAAGCCCTCCAAGTCCCCGAACAAGCCCGACGGAAGCGTCGTCGCCCATTAACTGGCCTGCCGGGCGGAGGCGCTGCGCCTATTGACGATAAGCACATAGAAATGGGGCTGGCGGCCCGACGATCGTGCCGCCGACCTCGTGAGGAGCAACCCGATATGCACCCAGACGACGATCAGCGTGAGGCACTCTACAACGACCGGCCCACCGGGCCGGCCGGCATGATCCAGGTGCCTGCCGAGCGGATCACCACGCTGCACGGCTTCATGATCGACCTCGACCCGGTCAAGCTGGCCCCCGACAACCCCCACTTCCCGCCGGCGGATTCGCCCCGCGCGTTCCACGAGGCGATCAGGACCGTCCTGGGCCGCCACCCGCTGGCCCGCCACGCCGAGGTCCGCGCCAGCGGCACCGGTCTGCACCTCGTCGTCCACCTCGACCCACCCGTCGAGCTGCGGACGGCGGCCGATCAGCAGCGCTGGAAGGCCATCGTCGAGGCGGCCCAGAGCACCCTGCCCAGCGACCTGGATGCGCCGGGCATCACCGCCCTGACCCGCCTGGTCGGCTCGATCAACTCCAAGAACGGTGCCGTGGTCGAGGTGCTTGCCCCCGGTAAGCCAGTCGACCAGGCGCGTGTCGTCGAGTTCGTCGAGGGCCTGGCCAAGGCGCCGTTCAAGGCGGTGGCGACCGTCCTGCTCGGCGCCGACCGGGTCCGGCCCTGCCCGGCCTGCCGGGGTGAGGGCTCGCGGCTCGACGTCCTCGACCAGTTCGGCCGATGTTACGACGGCTGCTCGAAGGTGACCTTTGAGGACCTGTTCGACCTCATCTACCGGCCCGAGCCCCGACCAGGCAAGCAGCTCGCCGCGACTGGCGCGAAGCCGGGCCGCGAAACGATCCGACGCACGATCGGCCACAAGCGGCCCGTGTTGGCGACCAAGATCAAGCCCCGGAAGAAGAATTCGCGTTGATCAGGGAGGAGTGCCCGACGGAGGAGCGGCCCAGAGTTCGGCAGTCCGGGGCCGCCCTTCGCCGAGGCATCGAAGAAAGGGTACTTACATCAATGGCAACAACCGCGTCTCCCGGCAAGAGGCTGTGGGACAACCTCCGCGAGGCGCTGCACGCCTACCGGCTCGGGCTGGTCACCGGCGACCGCACGCGCCCGATCATCTACGGCGTCAACGGCCGGGGCGAGCTGGTCGAGGGCATGACGCTCGACGGCTTCCTCGCCCAGGCCGGCCGTATCCTGGCGGACAGCGGCCGGGTCTACGCTTTCGAGGACACGATCTGCTACGAGTCCGACCCGGCAAATCACGCCCAGCTGATCCTGCTGGCCACGCAAGGCAAGGCTGAGCCCAACGCCGTCGGCATCCTGTCCAATCTGTTCGCTGTCGGCGCCGGGGACCGGCAGAGCCTGCCGGCGACGAAGCTCGTCGGGGCCTTGCTGGCCGACGAGGACCTGCGGCGGCGGCTGCCCGTCATCCGCCACTACGCCCGCCGGCCCGTCTTCGACGCCGATTTCAACCTGTGCCGGTCGGGCTGGAACGCCGACTCGGGCACCCTGGTCCACGGTCCCGAGATCGAGCCCACGCCGCCGCCGGACCCCGGCCCGGCTACCGGCCTCCTTGACCGGCTGCCGCCTCACCTCAAGGGGCTGCTCCGCGAGTTCTGCTGGCGCTCGGACGCCGACGTGATCAACGCCGTGGGCGTGCTGCTGACCGGGCTGCTGGTCAACCACTTCATCGACCGGCCGCACCCGGTCGTCCTCGTCGACGCCAACCAGTCGGGCCTGGGCAAAACGCTCCTGGTCCAAGCGATCGGCCGCGTTCTCGACGACAACGAGCCGATCCGCACCCGACTGTCCGGCGACGACGAGTTGGAGAAGAAGCTGGGCGCCACGCTGCGGGAGGCGCGATCGAGCGTGATCTTCCTCGACAACGTGCGTGTTGCCGTCGAGTCGGCGCTAATCGAGCAGAACGCCCTATCGCCCGTGCTGGCCTTCCGCATCCTGGGCCAGTCGGCGGTGATCCGCCGGCCCAACGCCTACCTTTGGGCCATCACCGGCAACGCGACGACGGCCACCACGGACCTGATCCGGCGGGGCGTGCCGATCCGCCTGCACCACGAGGGCGACCCGAAGGGGCGACGCTTCGGGGGCGACCCCCTGGAGTTCGCCTCGCGGAACCGGCTGGCGATCCTCGGCGAGCTGGCTGGCATGGTCGTGCGGTGGGTGGAGCGAGGCAAGCCCACGGCCCCGCGGCCACATCGTTGCGAGTCCTGGGCGGCCACGATCGGCGGCATCCTGGACGCCAGCGGGCTGGGGGGGCCGTTCCTCGCCAACGCGGCGGAGGCCGAGGCAGCGATGGACCGGGACCTCCAGGCCCTGGCCGCGCTGGCCGAGCATGTCGCGGCGAAGGGACCGGACCGAGCCCGCGCGACGGCCGGCGACGACACGGCGAGCCGGGGGATGCCCTCGGCCGATTGGGTGCCGATCTTCGCCGAGGCCGAGGTCGACCGCGACAAGCTGGCCGCCATGCCGACGCATGGCAAGGTTTCCTCGGTCGGCTCGTTCCTGGCGGCCAAGCTCGGCCGCTCGGCCGTCGTCACGATGGGCGACGGCGAGGGGACTGCCACGCTTCGCATGCGAGCTGCCAGGGCCCGCAAGAAGCTCTATTACTTCGAGATCATCGCCGCCGAAGCGGCGGGCTGCCCGGAGCCGACGCCGACCGGTCCGGCGGCATGCCCGTCTCCGCTTCCGGACCCGATCGGGGCGGATGACGCCGTCACCCTCGCCGAGGCGCCGTTGACGCCGGTGGGACCAACCTCGACTCCGGTCGCATCGGCCGGAGACGTGGGGGCGGCCGCC
>JBDTAU010000221.1:0-3051 GCA_039924465.1 Dermatophilaceae bacterium | reverse complement strand
CTCGCCAGGTAGCACGGCGTCCCACCGGCGCGGACGGCATCGACGAGGGCGAGCGCCTCGGGGTCGATCTGCACCGTGCGCCACAGGTCGAGCACGGCATCGATGTCAACGGGCTGGTCGGACGCGGCGAGCCCTCCTTCCGTCACCAGCGCTTCAAGGGCTTCCCGGAAGGTGCCTTGGCCGACGAGTGGCCCCTGCTCAGCGGCCATGACGGCGTCGGGGAACTCCGGGCCGCCCAGCTCGACGAGGCGCTCCTGCCAACCCGGGGGCGTGTGCTGCAACACCCCGTCCGCGTCCCAGAGGACCGCCTTGACCGGGGTCGACAACTGCGGCATGACGTCCTCGACGATCGCCACGAGCGTCTGCACCATGAGCAGCCGCACGTCGTCGCGGGTCAGGGTTCTGGCCCGGACCCACTCCCGGACCGCACCCTTGACCAGACTCGCGTAGGCCCGCACCACCGCACGCTCCGCACAGCTGGCCGCGGAGGCAGCGGTCGCACTGGTGACCCCGACGATCTCGAGGACGTTGCGCGCGGCCAGGTCGTCCGCCTCGGCGAGCATCGCCTCGATCTCCGGGTCGCCGCCGACCCCCTCGGCTCCGGAGACGGCCACGAAGGTGGCCCCGTGCGCCCCGATCGTGTCGAGGAACCAGTCGACGCTGCGCTCCACCCGGGCCAACAGCGGTCCGGTCGCCGTCACGGCCTCGCCGATGCCCGGCAGGAAGAGCATCTCGCGCACGACCTCGAGATAGAGGTCGCGCTTGGTGCCGAAGTAGTGGTGCAGGAGACCCCGCGTGACGCCGGCGGCGGCGGCGAGATCCGTGGTGGACACAGCGGCATACGGGCGCTCACCGAAGAGCTGGACCGCACACGCGAGGATCTGCTCGCGGCGGGCGTCCGGCTCCAGGCGGCGGGCGCGTGGCTGGGCTGTGCCAGTCGGAGCACTCGCAGCGGTCGCGGCAGACCCCGGGCCAGATCGGGTCGGCATCGGCTCAGGACTCCGACCGGTCGTGCCAGGGCAGGAAGTCGGGCTGGTCGCTCGACACCCGACCGGGGAAGGCAGGGGGCCGGCGCTCGAGGAAGGAGCGCACCCCCTCGGCGGCGTCGGGGCTGGTCGAGCAACTCGCGATCAGCGCGGAGTCCAGGGCGAAGGCAGCCTCCGGTGAGTCGAGGGCGCTCATCCGATAGAGCGCCTGGCGGATGACGGCCGTCGAGACCGGCGACGTCGCCGCGATCAACTCGCGCGCGAGGGCGCGCGCCGCGGCCAGCACCTCGTCGGGCTCGTGCAGGGCGGTCGCGAGGCCGGCAGCGAGCGCCTCGTCGGCGCCGATGAGCCGGCCGCTGACCATCCAGTCGAGGGCCCGACCGAGCCCGACGATCCTCGGCAGGAACCAGGTCGACCCGCCCTCGGGATAGAACCCGCGTCGGGAGAAGACGAAGCCGAAGCGGCTGTCGCGTCCGGCGAGGCGGAAGTCGGCCGCGAGAATCATCGTCGAGCCGACCCCGACCGCCGCCCCGCGCACGGCCGCGATGACCGGCTTGTCGATGGCGTAGAGCTCCCGGGTGACCCGGGTCGCGGGCTCCACCCACTCACTGGAGTCGGAGCCCTCCGTCACATCGAGGCGCCCGGAGGACAGGTCGGCACCGACGCAGAAGTCCGGGCCGGCACCGGTCAGGATGACCACCCGGACGTCATCGTCGGCGCCGGCCGAGCGCAGCGCCGCGGCCACTTCATCGGCCATCGTCAGGGTGTAGGCGTTGCGGGCAGCCGGACGGTCGAGGGTGATCGTGGCGATGCGATCAGCGACGACGTAGGTGATCTCGGTCTCGTTCATGCGGCTCCTCTGGGTGCGTCCCGGGACACATCATGACTCACTATTGACAGACTGCCAATAGGTCAGCACTGTGGTGCAGACTGGCCTTGGGCCGGCTCGTCCGGAGCCCATCGCCGCTGACCTGACACCTGAACGGCGACACCCGAACGCCGACACCAACGCTGACCGCACGACCGCTGACTCTCCTCCCCTGGTTCGCCCCGTCGAAAGGACCGCTCATCGTGAGCACCGAAGCATTCATCTACGACGCCATCCGCACCCCGCGTGGGCGGGGCAAGGGCGGCTCGCTGCACGGCACCAAGCCGATCTCCCTCGTCGTCGGCCTGATCGACGAGTTGCGCAAGCGCAACCCCAACCTCGACGTCGACAAGATCGATGACCTCATCCTCGGCGTCGTCTCCCCCGTCGGCGACCAGGGCGCCGTCATCGCCCGGACCGCCGCCCTGGCCGCCGGCCTTCCTGACACCGTCGCCGGCGTGCAGCTCAACCGCTTCTGCGCCTCCGGGCTCGAGTCGGTCAACACCGCCGCCCAGAAGGTCCGCTCCGGCTGGGACCACCTGATCATCGCCGGTGGCGTCGAGTCGATGTCCCGGGTGCCGATCGGCTCGGACGGTGGCGCCTGGGCCATGGACCCGGCCACGAACTACGACACCTCCTTCGTCCCGCAGGGCATCGGCGCCGACCTCATCGCCACGATCGAGGGCTTCAGCCGCACCGATGTCGACTCGTATGCCGTGCGCTCCCAGGAGCTCGCCGCCAAGGCCTGGGCGGGTGGCTACTTCGCGGACTCGGTCATCCCGGTGCTCGACCAGAACGGTCTGGTCGTCCTCGACCACGACGAGCACATGCGCCCCAACTCGACCGTGGAGTCCCTCGCCGGTCTCAAGCCGGCCTTCGCCGCCATGGGTGAGCAGGGCGGCTTCGACGCCGTGGCGCTGCAGAAGTACCACGCGGTCGAGCGGATCAACCACGTCCACACCGCCGCCAACTCCTCGGGCATCGTCGACGGCGCGGCCCTCGTGCTCGTCGGCTCGCAGCAGATCGGGGCGGACCTGGGCCTGACCCCGCGCGCCCGCGTCGTGGCCACGGCCACGAGTGGCGCCGACCCGACGATCATGCTGACCGGTCCGACCCCGGCGACCCGCAAGCTGCTCGCCACCGCCGGGCTCACCCCTGCCGACATCGACCTGTGGGAGATCAACGAGGCCTTCGCCT
>JBDTAU010000220.1:0-4324 GCA_039924465.1 Dermatophilaceae bacterium | reverse complement strand
CACGTCGACGTCGGTGACTTCGTCATCATCATCAACGCCGACAAGGTCGTGCTGACCGGCGCCAAGGCCGAGAAGAAGCTGGCCTACAGCCACTCTGGCTTCCCGGGCGGGCTCAAGGCCACCTCCTACACCGAGCTGCTGGCCAAGAACCCCGAGAAGGCCGTCGAGAAGGCTGTGCGCGGCATGCTCCCCAAGAACTCGCTCGCGCGGGCGCAGATCACCAAGCTCAAGGTCTACCGCGGCACTGAGCACCCCCACGCGGCCCAGCAGCCCGTGCCCTTCGAGATCACCCAGGTCGCGCAGTAGCCCCGCCGGGCCACTGCCCAGAAAGCGAAGAACACTGTGACTGACATTGCCAACGAGGCCGTGCTCGACACCGACGAGCCCGAGCTGACCGAATACACCTCCGAGTCCGACACGTCGGTCGCGGGCGAGGCCAAGCGTTCGCGCCAGGCCTCGACCCCCGGCGCGGCCACCGGCCGACGCAAGCAGGCCATCGCCCGGGTACGCCTCGTGCCCGGCACCGGCGAGTGGAAGATCAACGGGCGCACCCTGGAGGGCTACTTCCCCAACAAGGTGCACCAGCAGATCGTCAACGAGCCGCTGGCCATCCTCGAGCTCGATGGTGCCTACGACGTGCTCGTGCGCGTGCACGGTGGTGGCCCCTCCGGCCAGGCCGGCGCCGTGCGCCTCGGCGTGGCCCGCTCGCTCAACGGTGTCGACGAGGAGCTGAACCGTCCGACCCTCAAGAAGGCCGGCTTCCTGCGCCGCGACCCCCGGGTGCCCGAGCGCAAGAAGGCCGGTCTCAAGAAGGCGCGCAAGGCGCCGCAGTACTCCAAGCGCTGATTCGGCGCTGCTGGGTGGGGCGGCACCGGACCCCGGTGCGTCGCCCAGCCCGGCTCCAACCGAGAGGCTTCGAGCACTGCTCGAAGCCTTTCGGCCATCTCCGGACATTTCGGGCGCTCGGAGTCTTCCGGGCACCACCGAGTGAGCAGTCGAGGCAGACTCGGGGGTAAGTTCACTTCGAGAACCACTGCGCGGGGGGCCGCGCTGTCGAACGAAAGGTGTTACAACGTGGCTCGACTCTTCGGCACGGACGGCGTCCGTGGTGTGGCAAACCAGGACATCACGGCGGAGCTCGCGCTGGACCTGTCGGTCGCGGCAGCTCACGTGCTCGGCGAAGTGGGTGAATTCAAGGGGCGTCGTCCCGTGGCGGTGGTCGGTCGTGACCCGCGCGCCTCGGGGGAGTTCCTCGCCGCCGCGACCGTGGCCGGACTCGCCTCGGCGGGTGTCGACGTGCGTGACGCAGGCGTGCTACCCACCCCCGCGATCGCCTACCTGGTCGCAGAGCAGGGCGCCGACCTCGGGGCGATGCTGTCCGCCTCGCACAACCCGATGCCCGACAACGGCATCAAGTTCTTCGCCCGGGGCGGTCACAAGCTGGCAGACGATCTCGAGGACCGGATCGAGGCACGGCTGCGCGAGGACTGGCAGCGCCCGGTCGGTGGGGGAGTCGGCCGCATCACGCAACTGGTCGATGGCGCGGACCGCTACGTCGCCCACCTGCTGTCCTGCCTGCCGCATCGTCTCGACGGACTCCACGTCGTCATCGATGCCGCTCACGGGGCGGCCCGGTCGTGGCCCCGCGGGCCTTCGAAGAGGCTGGCGCGCGCGTCACCTGCATCGGGGTGAGCCCGGACGGCCTCAACATCAACGACGGCTGCGGCTCCACCCACCTCGACGCGCTCAAGACTGCGGTGGTCGAGGCGGGTGCTGACTTCGGGATCGCCCTCGACGGAGACGCCGACCGGTGCCTGGCGGTGGACGCAACGGGCGCAGTGGTCGATGGCGACCAGATCATGGCCGTCCTCGCGCTGTCCTTCAAGGAGCAGGGCGCCCTCCACGGCGACACCCTCGTCGCGACGGTCATGTCCAACCTGGGCATGATCCGCGCCCTCGACGCGGCCGGGATCACCGTCGTGCAGACCGCGGTCGGGGACCGCTATGTCCTCGAGGGGATGCGCAGCGGGAACTTCTCCCTCGGCGGCGAACAGTCCGGTCACGTCGTCATGCTGGCGCACGGGACGACCGGGGACGGCACGCTCACAGGGCTGATGCTGGCCTCCAGGATGGCCTCGACGGGCCGGTCGCTCGGTGACCTGGCCTCGGTCATGTCGCACTTCCCGCAGGTGCTGCTCAACGTCAAGAACGTCGACAAGTCACGCCTCGAGGCGAGCCTCGCCGTGCGGGCCGCGGTGCTCGACGCCGAGTCCGAGCTCGGGACGTCCGGCCGGGTCCTGCTGCGCAGGTCGGGCACCGAGCCGGTGGTGCGGGTCATGGTCGAGGCGCGCGACGGTGATCAGGCCCGCATGCTGGCCGACCGACTCGTCGACGTCGTCAAGGCCGAGCTCTCCCTCTGACCTGGGGGGACTCCTGGTGGCGGTCGTGGCCCGCCGGACGATCACCATCCGCGTTTCGCGGGGTGGCCCGCCCTCAGTCGCGGCAACGCGTACGAATGACGATCGTCTGACGGGACATTGCACGTTCAACTACCCCCGGGCTCGGCGGGCGTGGCCGTATGCCGTAACGCTCGCCGTGCGGCATGGCGCGGTCCCCGGTGGTCGGGACGGGCGGCATCCGGGCGATAGGAGACGGGCCCGATCCCGCGCATCGTGCGCTACCGCTACCGCTACCGCCGCCCGGGCCGATCTCGTTCCAGCTCGGCCGGCCGGGCCGGACTTCACCCGATTCGAGCGGCTTGACGGAGCGGGGGCCGTCGCCGCGGACTGGTTCGCCCGAGCCCTCAGGGCCCGTCGGTGCGGTAGCCGAGTCGGCGACCCAGGTCGCGGGCGACGTCGGTGAGCGACCGGCCGTCGCCCTGTCGCACGACGTGCGTGCCTCGGCGCCGCATGAGCGTCGCCTCAGCCGTGGCCGTCAGCCGACCGGGGTGGCGGACCCACTCATGGGCGAGTCGGGCGCTGTGGGTGAACTGCTCGCGCACGAGCTCGGGAGTGCCGACGTCTCTGCGGAAGGGCAGCGTCAGGACAAAACGTTCGTCGATGAGGTCGGGTGAGACCCGCCGCCCCTCGACGACGTTGCTGACGTTCCCGCCGTGGACGACCTGTACCCACATCGGCGCAGACCGCACCTCGCGGATCGGTGCGAGGCGCCGCGCGAGATGGTGTTTGGAGGCGAAGACGGTGAGCGGTACCGACCCCTCGACGCGGTGCTCGATGAGGGAGAGGAAGGGGCTCGACGGCTGGGTGCGCACGTAGACCGACCCGGACCGGTCGATCTGGAAGCCGCGAGCGAAGTTGACGAACACCAGGTCCTGGTGTTCGAACTGCTCCTGCACCGATGCGATGAAGTCGGTCGACACCGCGTCATCGCTGTCGACCCGGGTGGTGATGAGATGCGCGCTCCGAGCGCGCTTAGAGACGGCCTTGGCGCAGGCGGACAGCCGGAACGGCTCGTGCGTCCAGACCGGCTCGAAGACGCCGGCCGACAACTCCTGCACCTCGGCGCGGAAGGCCGCGGAGCAGCGGTCGTCGAAGAAGACGAGCCACTGGAACCGGGCCGCACCCTGCTGCGCCGCCAGGCTGGGGTAGGCGGTGTCGTAGAAGAACTGCAGCCGGTAGCGCAACCAGTCCTCGGGCAGGGGCTCGGTCTGCCCGGGCAGGATCGCGCTGAAGCGGGTCAGCACCAGGTGGTCGAAGGTTGCGGTCATCGTGCCTTGACCGCGCAGTGGGCCGGTCCGGTGGAGTGGGAAAGGCTGGTGGAGTGGGCGTCCAGTGGCCTTGGGGCTGGCTCAGGTGATCGGATGGTCCGCACGGCGAGCGCCGCGACGACGTACGAGATGGCATCGAGAAGGAGCGTCACCACGGGACGAAAGTCGGGACCGAGCCCGGGATCGGGTCGGCGGGAGGGCGGCATACGGCCACGGTAGTTGACCGCTCCGACGACGCCGCAGCGCCGGCTCTCCGTCGGCGGCCCGCCGGACGATCACCATCCGCGTTTCGCGGGGTGGCCCGCCCTCAGTCGCGGCAACGCGTACGGATGACGATCGTCTGACGGGACATTGCACGTTCAACTACCCCCGGGCTCGGCGGGCGTGGCCGTGCGGTCAGCTCACCGGGTCGAGCAGGCCGGTGTCGACGTCGTAGATGAAGCCGGCGATGAGGGTCGTGTTGGGAATGAGTGGGTGGGAGCGCACCTTGGCGATGTCCTCACGCAGCTTCTGCACCTGGTCATCGACCACGCTGAAGCTCTGCCACGACGCGTCCAGTCCGGACAGCTTGGTGATCTCCTCGCGGAACTCGTTCTC
>JBDTAU010000219.1:0-3553 GCA_039924465.1 Dermatophilaceae bacterium | reverse complement strand
CCATCGGGGGGCGCTACACCTTCGACGAGGCGGCGCAGGCCTACGAGGCACTCGAGGGTCGCCACACGACCGGCAAGGTCATCCTGGTCCCGAACGCATGAGCACGGCCCTCTTCCGACACCCTCGGATCTGGACGGGGTCCGTTGAATCACCCTGGACCACAGCACTGCTCGTCGTCGATGGCGTCGTCACGGCGGTCGGTGACGAGGCGGTGGCTGCCGGAGGTGAGGCTGTCGACCTGCCCGGCGCCCTCGTGATGCCGGGGCTGCACGACGCCCACCTCCACACCGCCTGGACCTCCCGCGACCTCGCTTCGGTCGACCTGCGCGACGCGCTGACCCTCGATGAGGCGCTTGGGCTGCTCGGGGATCACGCCGCCTCGCTGCCGGCGGGCCGGTCGATCGGCAGCGGCCGGTGGAACAGCAACCGGTGGACTCCGCCGGCCCAGCCCGACCGGCACGCGCTCGACTCGGTGTGCCCTGACCGGGTCGTCGCCCTCGACAGTGTCGATGGGCATACGGTGTGGGCGAATTCGTTGGCACTGCAGTTGGCCGGGATCACGAGGGAGACCCCCGACCCGGTGGGCGGAGAGATCGTTCGGGATGCCTCAGGCGAGCCGACCGGCATCCTGCGCGAGGCGGCCCAGAACCTGCTCGACGTGCTTGCCGAGGACGAGGGGCCGCTGCGCCCCCTCATCGAGCGGTGCCAGGACTGGTTGCTCTCGGTTGGCCTGACCAGCATCACCGACTTCGACGGCGAGGATGCCCGGGCGGCGTATGCGTCGCTGCATGCCGACGGGGCGCTGAAGCTGCGGGTCACCAAGTGCATCCGCGACGGCGATCTCGAGTTGGCCATCGCTGAGGGGCGGCGGGCAGGTGGCGGTGACGAGCGCTTCCGGGTCGGGCCGGTCAAGTTCTTCAGCGACGGAGCGCTCGGGTCCCACACGGCGCACCTGACCGAGCCGTATCTCCACGGGAGCACGGGCCATGCAGGCTGCGGCATCGCCGTGACGCCCTATCCCGTTCTGGTGCAACGGATCCGGATGTCGCTCGAGGCTGGCCTCAATGTCGCCACCCACGCGATCGGCGACGAGGCCAACCGGCTCGTCCTCGACGCCTACGCGGAGATGCGCGCGGAGGGTCACCCCGGCATCCTGCGGATCGAACACGCCCAGCACGTCCGGCCGGTCGATGTGCCCCGCTTCCGGGCTCTCGACGTCATCGCCTCGATGCAGCCGACGCACTGCACGTCCGACATCGACCTCGTGGAGCAGATGCTCGGCCCACGGCGACTGGCGACGTATGCCTAGCGCACGTTCCTCGACGCCGGGGTGCAGCTCGCCTTCGGCTCCGACGCCCCGGTCGAGGACCCCAACCCGTTCTTGGCCCTGCACGCTGCCGTGACTCGTCAGCGTGCAGACGGCTCCCCCGTCGGCGGCTGGCGGCCCGAGGAGCGGGTCACCCTCGACGAGGCCGTCCACGCCCACACCGTCGCCGCTCACGAGGCGGTCGGGCGCACCGACGTCGGTCGCCTGCAGCCGGGCCAACTCGCGGACTTCGTCTGCATCGACCGGGACCTCTGGGCGCTGGAGCACTTCGACCCGGGTGCCATCCGGGACACCGAGGTGCTGGCGACCTGGATCGGCGCGGAGCTGGCCTTCGAGCGGGCCTGACCCAGCGGCATACGACCCTCTTCCTTCCGCGATCACCTCCGGCCGGGGCTACGGACGGACAACGTGCCCGGGGCGTCGGGGATTCGTGCGGGAGCGCGCGGTCACGGAGCAGGTTTGTCCGTCCCACGCCCCTGTGGAAAAGTCCGCCAACCCCTCGCCCGAGTCGGGCACGGTGGTCCGCAAATCACGTCTCGTCGTCGAACTCGCGCGTCGGGGCGGTGTCGCGACCCACGCCGAGTTGCGATCCGTCGCCAGCGGACGCCAGATCGCGTAGGCGGTCACCGTCGGCCTCATCCATCGCCGGGCTCGCGGCCGCTACGTCCTACCCACCGTTGACGAGGCTCGATCCGTGGCCCACGCGTGCAGCGGTGTGGTGTCGCACCGATCAGCGGCGCTCGCGCACGGCGCGTTATGGAGAGTTGGTCCTCGCGGGGTGGCGAGTGTTCCGGTTCACCTGGGAGCAGGTGATGTTCAGGCAGGCGTGGGTGCGGTCGGTCCTGCTGCGTGCGGTCCAATCACGGTGTCCACGGACTGACAAACCCGGGAGCGACCCGATCAGCTGAGCACGAGGGCACCGGACGTGGCGGATTTTGTCCGTCCGACGCACCGGCAGCCCAAGCAGCCGTTCGCCGAGGTCGAACTACGGCGCGCCGGGGACGACGGCGAGCATCAGGGTGGCGAAGAGAGTCAGCCCGGCCACGACGAGCAGGAAGATGCCGATGACCCCCGACCCGCCGTTGCTCACCCCGGTCCGCCGTCGCCGGCGCGCCACCAGCACCACGGTCAGCCCGATGGCCAACCAGGCCAGCCCGAGGAGCAGGCCCGCGAGGACCCCAATGTTCCAGTTCACGTCAGTGAGCGTTCACCAGAGGGCGGCCACGAGGGCATTGACCACCGCGCCACCGCCCGCGACGTCGAGCTGAGTGGAGTGCTCTTCGCTCTTGCGTGCCTTGCTGGCGCCGATCTCCGCCATGGCGACCACGACCAGCGCGATGACCAGTTTGACGACGATCTTGGGGTAGTTGATGGCTCCCTGGTTCGCCTCCGCCACGCCGACGAGGAGCACCCCGGTCAGCAACTGCGCCCGGGCCCCCCAGACGATCGAGGCGGGGAACGACGAGCCCGTCCGAGCCACGATCCAGCCACCGACGATGGCGGCCATCCCGAGCAGGTGGAGGGCGACAAGGATCTTGTTGAGGAAGTCCATGGTCCAGATCCTAAGGGCCCGCTTCGGGCAGCCCGACCAGGGCCTCGAGTTCGGCCCAGGACCGGGAGAGCGGCAACGTCCGGATCCGAGTGAGCGGCACCCAGCGCGCATCACTCGTGGTCCCGCCGATGTCGTGAATGACGATGTCCGCCGGTCGGGGACACGTCGCGCGATAGACGATTCGGACTGCGTGGAAGTCCTCGACGCCGCCAGCGGGTGCCCGCCCGATCCAGTGGCTCGACTGGACCACCGCGAGCGCGCCGAGCTCGATCTGCTGCCCGGTCTCCTCCCACACCTCCCGGTGCAGACCGTCCACCGGGCTCTCCCCCTCCTCCAGCCCGCCGCCCGGCAACCCCCACTCGCCGGCCACGTGCGTCTGGGCGTTGAACTGAGTCAGCAGGACGCCGCGACTGCTCGTGACGACGGCATACGCCGCCACGCGTTGGTAGCCCTCGCCGATCTCGTCGGGCTCGATCCCGGGGTCCCGCGGGACATCCGACGCCACCTTGCGTATGCCGCTGAGCTGGGTCACCCGGTAGGCAAGCTCGAGCGCGCCGTCCGTCAACATCGTTGCGGACACGATGGATTCGACGGTCCAGCCAGCGAGGGCGAGGACGTCTTCCGGTCGCTGACCGTGCTCGAGTCGGCCCAGGTCGAGGCGTGTCCCGCTCGCC
>JBDTAU010000218.1:0-6122 GCA_039924465.1 Dermatophilaceae bacterium | reverse complement strand
GTCTACTCCCCGCCCTATGTCATCTCGGCCATCGGAGACGTCGACGCGATGCAGGCTCGCCTTGACTCGGATCCCTCAGTGGGCATCTATCGGCAATACGTCGACGCCGTGGGCCTCGGCTACGACGTGACCACGAAACCGGCGGCCAGCTTCCCGGCCTACTCCGGGTCCGTGGACCTGAGCCATGCGATCGCGATCGACACCTCTCCGGAACGAAAGTCCACGACGAAATGAGTGCACGACCGATGAATACGGCGACCAGCACCGAGCCCGACGCAGGACTGCCACCGGTCGATGGGGTGCGACCGCGCACGATCCTGGTCATCGACAACTACGACAGCTTCGTCTACACGATCGTCGGCTATCTGGAGCAGCTCGGCGCCCGCTGCCACGTCGTGCGCAACGACGCGTTCTCGCCTGCGGACTCAGCGGCATACGACGGGGTGCTGGTCTCTCCCGGCCCCGGGACCCCGGAGGAGGCCGGCGCCTCGATGGAGGTCATCCGGGTGTGCGCGGAGCACGGGACCCCGATGTTCGGGGTCTGTCTCGGGCACCAGGCGCTGGCCGTGGTCGCCGGAGCCTCGGTCGGTCGGGCGCCGGAGTTGCTGCACGGCAAGACCTCACTCGTGCACCACGACGGGACCGGCGTCCTCGCTGGCCTGCCCTCACCCTTCACGGCGACCCGCTACCACTCACTGACGGTCGACCCGGCCACGCTGCCAGCGGAGTTGATCGCCACCGGGCGCACGGACTCGGGGCTCATCATGGCGGTGCGGCACCGCGACCTGCCCCTGCACGGCGTCCAGTTCCACCCGGAGAGCGTGCTCACCGAGGGCGGGCACCGGATGCTCGCGAACTTCCTTGAACTGTGTGGTGACGAGGGGGCCGTGGCTCGCTCGTCGGGCCTCAGCCCGCTCGTCACGGCCGCCATCTGAGCAGGACGCCTCTCCCGGGCGGGCAGCTCAGCCGTTGCCGTTACCGGCGCCGTTGCCGTTCCCGTTCCCGTTCCCGTTGCCGGCGCCGACCGGTGGGGGCGTGGTCGCCGTGTCGGTGGGTGGTGTCGGAGATCCGGTGATGGTCGTGGTCACGGTCTGGGTCTGGGTCTGGACTTCGGTCGTGACGCTCGGGGTCGACGGCGGCGCCGTGGCAACCTTGACCTCGATCTCGGTTCCGACAGGAACGGCGGACCCCGCCTGGGCCACCTCCAGGATGGTGCCAGGACTCTTGTCCGCGGTTTCGACCGGCACCCTCTTGGCGCGCAGTTTGAGCGCGGCGAAGCGGACCGGCGCCTCCGCCCAGTCCTGCCCCACGAGGTCGTTAGGCACGTCGACGTTGCCGGATGCGGTGTGCAACTCGATGAGGGTGTCCCTTGCCGCGGACTGCCCGGCGGCGGGCACGGTCTTGATGACGTTGCCCTTGTCCTCCGCCGGGTCGTTCTCGGGGACGACCTTGAAGTTGCTGAAGCCCTGCTTCCGCAAGGCAGCGATGGCATCGTCGCTGCTCTGCCCCGCCAGGTTGGGGATCGTGAGCGCCTCCGGCCCGGAGGAGATCGTGTAGCGGACCACGGAGTTCTCGTTGACGCTGATCCCCTGGGCCGGATCCTGGTCGAAGACCTCCCCCTCTGGAGCATCGCTCGCACCACGGGACGGATTGCCCTTGAGGTTGTGACTGGTCAGGGCGGCGGCGGCCTGCTGCTCCTCCATCCCCTTGAGGTCGGGGACCGTCACCTTGATGATCGCGGGCGTCTGGCTGGTGTACCAGTTGATCGCACCCCACCCGACGAGGCCGAGCACCGCGAGGATGAGGATCGTGATGATGGCGGCTCGCCCGCCGCCCCTGTTGCGCTCGCGCTCATCCTCGTCACGACCGACGGCGGGCATCCCGGCGCTGTTCTCGAGGCGCGAATTCACCGGCGGCGTAATGGGTGCCTGCACAGCGGTGGGCGTACCGGCGTTGGAGTACGCCGCTGGCAGGGTCTGGGTCGCAGCTGCCCCCACGGCGGCGCCCGACCCGAGGGCCGCCGCACTGATGGTCCGCCCGAGGCGGACCCGTTCGAGGTCGTCGCGGAAGGTGGCTGCGTCCTGGTAGCGGGCGTCGCGGTCCTTGGTCAGCGCGTGCAGGGTCACCGCGTCGAGGTCGCCGCCCACGGCGTCGTTCCACACCGACGGTGGCTGCGGCACCTCGCCCACGTGCTGGTAGGCGATGGCGACCGCTGAGTCCCCGGTGAACGGGGGGCGTCCGGCCAACAACTCGAAGAGCAGGCACCCGGACGAGTAGATGTCGGAGCGGGCATCGACGATCTGGCCGGTGGCCTGCTCCGGGGAGAGATACTGCGCGGTGCCCACGACGGAGTGGGTCTGGGTCATGGTCGCGGCGCTGTCGGCGATCGCCCGGGCGATGCCGAAGTCCATCACCTTGACCTGACCGGTCTCGGTGATCATCACGTTGGCCGGCTTGATGTCGCGGTGCACGATGCCCATGCGGTGGCTGTAGGCAAGGGCATCCAGGACGCCCTCGGTGACCGGAATGGCCTCCTCGGGCGACAACTGGCCCACTTCGGAGAGGCGTTCCCGCAGGGTGTGGCCATCGACGTGCTCCATGACGATGTAGGGCAGCGTCTGCTTGACGCCGGTGGCGTCGACGCTCTCGTCCTCGCCGGAGTCGAAGATCGCGACGATCGCTGGATGGTTCAGGCCAGCGGCGGACTGGGCTTCCCGCCGGAAGCGGGTCAGGAAGTTGGCGTCGCGGGCCAGGTCGGAGCGCAGGATCTTGATGGCGACCTGTCGACCGAGCCGGGTGTCCTGCCCGAGATGGACATCGGCCATGCCACCGCGGCCGATCAGCTTCCCGACCTCGTAGCGTCCGCCGAGCACGATGGGTGTGGTGCTCACGCCGTCCTCCCTGAGTCGATGGGGGTGTGGGGGGTCATCGTTATCCGCTCACTGGTGCTGGGCAGCCGGGCTGCTGTCGTCATGTCGTGGTTCCTGATCGGGGTCGTGGTGCCTCTGGCTGCGGTGCTCACTTCGCGAGCACCGCCTCGATGACCTTCTTGGCGATGGGGGCTGCGATCCGGCCGCCGCCGATCTCGCTGCCGGTGACCCCACCGTCCTCTACGACGACGGCCACCGCGACCTGAGGGTTGTCGGCGGGCGCGAAGGCGATGAACCACGCGTGGGGTGGCTTCTTGGGATCGTGCTGGGCGGTCCCGGTCTTCCCGGCCACCGCAACTCCGGAGATCTGTGATCGGGCGCCGCTGCCGTGGTCGACCACGGCAACCATCATGTTCTTGAGGATCTCCGCTGTGGCCGGCGAGACGGCCTGCGAGAGCTCCTGCGGGGCCGGCGTCCCGGAGACGATGTCGAGGTTGGCGGCCCGAACCCGGTCGATGAGGTAGGGCCGCATGACCCGGCCCTGGTTGGCGATCCCCGCGGCCACCATCGCCATCTGCAGGGGGGTGCTGCGCACGTCGTACTGACCGATCGCGGACTGGGCCGTCTGGGGGGCGTTGAGCTCGGCCGGCACGGAGCTCGAGGTGACCCGCATCGGGATGGTCAGGCTGTCCCCGAAGCCGAACTTGGCGGCCTGGGCCCGCAGCTTCTCCCCACCGAGCTCCATCCCGAGGGCTCCGAAGGTCGTGTTGCAGGAGATCTCGAGCGCGTGGACCAGCGTCGTCTCGCCATTCGGCCCGCAGGGCTGACCGTTCTCGGTGGGCAGGTTGGTGGTGGTGAGCGGAAGGTCGAGCGATGCTGGTCCCGGGACGGTGGAGTTCCCGTCGGTCACGAGTCCGGCCTCGAGAGCGGCCGCCGCCGTGATCACCTTGAACGTGGAGCCCGGCGGGTAGATCCCGGCGATGGCCCGGTTGAGGTAGGGCTTCTCGGGATCGGTGGACACCGCCTTCCACGCCTTGGCTGCTGCTGTCAGGTCGTGGCTCGCCAGGGCGTTGGGGTCGTACTGCGGGTGGCTGACCATGGCCAGGATGGCGCCGGTCTTGGGGTCCAGTGCCACGACCGCCCCGCGGCTCTGGCCGAGCGCTTGGTCCGCGGCCTCCTGGACCTTGGGCTTGATCGTCAGGTCCAGGGACGCCCCGGCGCCGCGACGCCCGGAGATCAGGTCGGTGACCCGCTGGACGAAGAGGGTGTCGGAGCGGCCGGACAGCAGGTCATCGGCAGCGTGCTCGAGACCGAAGGGATTGCCGACGGAGTAGGCGTAGAAGCCGGTCACCTGCGAGTAGAGCTGGCCGTCGGGATAGTTGCGTTGCCACAGGAACTGGTCCTCGACAGGGACGGATACGGCGATGGGGGACCCTCCGGCAGAGATCGCCCCCCGCTCGCGGGAGAAGTTGTCGAGCAGGGTGCGCTTGTTGGCGGCCATCGCGCCCAACGCGGGGGCCTGCACGAACTGGACCAGGGTGGAGGCCACGAGCAGGGTGACGAAGAGGGCGGCGAGCAGGACCGAGAGCCGACGGATCGGGGAGTTCATGGCAGCTTCACCACCTGGGTGGCCTCAGCTGACGCCGGTGGGGTGTCCTCGCGTGCCGATGCCTCTTCCAGGGGGCGGCGGGCCTGGTCGGAGATGCGCAGCAAGAGGGTCATGATCATCCAGTTTGCGAGCAGGGCCGAGCCCCCGAGGGACATGAACGGCGTCGTGAGGCCGGTGAGTGGGATGACCCGGGTCACGCCGCCGATCACGATGAAGACCTGGAAGGCGACGGAGAAGCTGAGGCCGAGGGCCAGCAGCTTGCCGAAGCCGTCCCGCACCCCCAGAGCGGTGCGGATGCCGCGCTCGACGAAGAGCAGATAGAGGATGAGGATCGCGATGGTCCCGAAGAGGCCGAGCTCCTCCGCGAGGCTGGGCAGGATGAAGTCGCTCTCGGCAAAGGGGGTGAGGTAGGGGCGGCCGGCCCCGAGTCCCGTCCCGGTCAGGCCACCGGCGGCCATCCCCCACAGGCCCTTGGCGAGTTGGTCCGACTGGTCCAGGCTGGTGACCGAGAACGGGTCGAGCCAGAGGTTGACGCGGACCTGGAAGTGGGCGAACGAGCTGAGGGCGAACGCCACCGCTGCGGCGAAGAGCACCAGCCCGATCGCGATCCAGGAGACCCGCTCGGTCGCGACATAGAGCATCGCGACGAAGAGACCGAAGAAGAGCAGGGCCGTGCCGAGGTCCTTCTGGAAGACGAGGATGAGCACGGAGAGCAGCCAGGCCACGAGGATGGGTCCGAGGTCCCGACCCCGCGGGAAGGTGAAGCCCAGCACCTTCTTGCCGGCCAGGGAGAGCACGTCACGGGTCTGCACGAGGTAGCCGGCGAAGAAGATCGCCAAGGCGATCTTGGCGAACTCACCCGGCTGGAAGCTGAGCGGCCCGAGACGGATCCAGATCCGCGAGCCGTTGATCGACTGGCCGAGGCCGGGCAGCAGCGGAAGCAGGAGCAGGACGATGCCGGCGGTCATGGAGATGTAGGTGTAGCGGCGCAGCAGGCGGTGGTCGCGCAGCACGATGATGACCCCGATGGCGAGGGCCACCGCGAGAGCCGTCCAGATCAGTTGCCGGTAGGCGTTGCCGTCGGTGCCGAGCCGCCCGCCCGCCAGGTCGAGCCGGTGGATCATAACCAGGCCCAGGCCGTTGAGCACGGTGGTGATGGGCAGCAGGAGCGGATCGGCATAGGCAGCGCGCCACCGCAGCACGAGGTGCACGGCCACGGCCAGGACGACCAGACCACCGGCCACCGGGTAGATGTTGGCGGGGACCGTGCCGTTGCGGTTCAGATCGACGGTGGACCAGGCGAGCAGCACGATCGCGATGGCGATGATGAGCAGCACGAGTTCGACCCCGCGGCGGGTGCGTGGGGTCACCGACTCGACCGTGGTGATCATGAGGCCGCCCCCGCTCCGGGCTGGGCCCTGGTTGGTACCCCGGTCGGTGCAGTGAGCGGGCGGGCCGTGATCGTGACCGTCACGGTCTGCTGGGGCGGTCCGGAAGGAGTCACGGAGGCGGAGCCGGACGGCTGCGTGGTGGCCGTCCCCGACGGAGCGGCCGATGGGGTCCCCGTCGACGGCGGGGTGGTCGGCGTGCTGGTCGGGGCCGTCGTGCTGACGCCGCAACCGAGTCCGGTGGCGGCCAGCGCC
>JBDTAU010000217.1:0-4063 GCA_039924465.1 Dermatophilaceae bacterium | reverse complement strand
TCGGTGGGCAGAACATCGTCGTGTCCATCCCGGGCACCCCCACTCCGGACCAGCTGGACGCGATCCGCAAGCCGTCGCAGCTGAGCTTCCGGGCCGTCGTCGTCCAGACGGTCGACCAGAACGCTCTCCAGTCGGCCCCCGTGCCGACCCCTGGCGCCACCGGCACCGCGGGCGCCACCGGCACCGCGGGCGCCACCGGCACCCCGACGACGCCGGCTGCCACGACGCCAGCGACCACCCCGGCTCCGAGCAGCACTGCCGCCAACGCTCCCGTGCCCCAGGCGCTCACCGCCGAGACGACACCGGCGACCCCCACGGCCAGCGAGCCCCCGAAGCCGAGCGCCCCGGCCACCGCGCCAGCAACCCCCGCGGCGACCACGGTTCCCGGTGCTCCCGGGGGCCCCGCGGCGAACCCGGCCGCCAGCGACCCCGCCCTGATCGCCCAGGTGACCCAGGGGTTGGTCGGGATCGGCTGGGATCAGGCCAAGGCCGAGGCTGCCGCCAAGACCGTGGTCCCGCAGTACGACGCGCTCAACTGCTCCCTGCCCGGGGTCCTCGACAAGATCGTCGATGACCACACGCTCCCGATCGCCACGTGCGGCGATGACAAGACCACCAAGTACATCCTCGGCCCCGTCGAGATCGACGGCAGCGAGATCGCCGACGCCAGCAGCGGCTTCCAGGCCGGCCCGAACGGCCAACCGACCTCCATCGTCGAGGTGCGACTCTCCTTCAAGGCGGCCGGAGCGACGAAGTTCGCCGCCGTCACCAAGCGGTTGTTCGCGCAGCAGTCCAACCCACCGCTCGACCAGTTCGCCGTCGTCCTCGACAAGTCGGTCATCACCGCGCCGCGGTCCCAGGCCGTGATCACGGACGGGAAGTCGTCGATCACCGGCAACTTCACCATCGACTCGGCCAAGCAACTGGCCCAGCAGCTGAAGTTCGGGGCGCTGCCGATGTCGTTCAAGCTGCAGACGCAGAACGACATCACGCCGCAGCTCGGCCAGGAACAGCTCACCCTGGGGCTGCTCGCAGGTCTCATCGGCCTGGTCCTCGTGGTGATCTACTCGCTCCTGCAGTACCGCGCCCTCGGCATGGTCACGGTGATCTCCCTGACCCTCGCCGCCGTCTTCAGCTTCCTGGCGGTCACGGCGCTCGGGACGATGCTCGGCTTCCGGCTCACGATGGCCGGCGTCACGGGGCTGATCGTGGCGATCGGAGTCACCGCGGACAGCTTCATCGTCTACTTCGAACGCATCCGTGACGAGGTGCGAGATGGGCGACCGCTGATCGCGGCGGTCGAGACCGGGTGGAAGCGGGCCCGACGCACGATCATCGCGGCGGATGCCGTCAACTTCATCGCCGCTGGTGTCCTCTACTTCCTCGCCTCGGCGAACGTGCGCGGTTTTGCCTTCACCCTGGGACTGACGACCCTGATCGACCTGGTCGTCGTGATCCTGTTCACCCACCCGACCGTGCAGTTGCTCGCGCACACCGAGTTCTTCGGCAACGGGCACAAGTGGTCGGGGCTCGACCCGGTCCGACTGGGCGCCAAGGTGAGCCCGCGCTATCGCGGACGCGGCCAGTTCGGCACCTCGCCGGCTACGGGCTCCGGGATGGCGTCGAGCGCGGCTCCGGCGCCCTCGAAAGCTGCCTCGAAGGCCACCTCGAAGGCCACCTCGAGACCCGGCATCGCGGATGGGAAGGCGCACGCATGATCAGCTTCGCGCAGGTCGGCAACGACCTCTACACGGGCAAGCGCTCGATCCCGTTCATCCACCGTCAGAAGGTGGCCTACGCCTTCTCGGCCGTCCTGATCACCCTGGCCCTGATCGGCCTCTTCGGCCGCGGGCTCAACTTCGGCATCGAGTTCAGCGGCGGATCCGAGTTCCGGGTCTCCGGCGTGACGAATTCGCAGGGCTACGAGGCCAAGGCCGAGAGCGCGATCAAGACCGCGGGGATCGACCCCAACATCACGGCGACGATCGTCGGGAGCCAGACCATCCGGGTCCAGACCAAGTCGGTCGAGGGCAAGAACGAAGCGGCCAAGCAGGCGCTGGCCAGCACCTTCGGGGTGGACGAGAGCCAGGTCAGCGCGTCCATCATCGGTCCCAGTTGGGGCCAGTCGGTCAGCAAGCAGGCCATTCAGGCCCTGATCGTCTTCCTCATCCTCGTGACCTTGGTGATGGCCGCCTACTTCCGCACCTGGAAGATGGCCGTGGCCGCGCTCGTGGCGCTGATGCACGACCTGCTGGTCACGGTCGGCATCTATGGCCTGGCCGGCTTCGAGATCACGCCCTCGTCGATGATCGGCTTCCTCACCATCCTCGGGTACTCGCTCTATGACACGGTCGTGGTCTTCGACAAGGTGCGTGAGAACACGGCGGAGGCGTTCGCCCTCCGGCGGATGAGCTTCGTCAACGCGGCCAACCTCGCCGTCAACCAGACCCTCGTCCGGTCGATCAACACGACCGTCGTGGCGCTGCTCCCGATCGGCTCCGTGCTCGTCGTCGGCTACTTCTTCCTCGGCCCGGGCACCCTGCTCGACCTGTCGCTCGCCCTGTTCATCGGCATCGCGGCCGGCGCCTACTCGTCGATCTTCATCGCCACCCCGCTGCTGGTCGACCTGCGCCGCAAGGAGCCGGCCATCCTCGAACTCGATCGTGTCGTCGCCAAGGGCGCCGCCAAGGAATCGGCCAGGACTGCAGCCGTGGAGGCGGCCCCGACGGCCTCGTCCCTGGTCCGGACCGACCGCACCGGCGCTGCGAGCCCCCTCACCGGGGACCGGGAAGATGGTGGCGTCGCGACCGACGCCGCCGGGCGCCCGATCCACCGCTACGCGCAGGCCGGGCCACGCAACCAACCCAAGCGCGCCCCGAAGTCGAAAAGGTAGTCCTGCGTGAGCAACCCGAGCGGACAGCCCATCACTGACCTCATCCAGAGCCGGTTGCGAGACATCCCGGACTTCCCGGTGCCCGGTGTGGTGTTCAAGGACTACACACCGCTGCTGGCGGACGGCCCCGCTCTGGGTGAGGTGGTGCGCGACATCGCCGGCCGCTACGCCGGCGACGTGGACGTTGTCGTCGGGATCGAGGCCCGCGGGTTCATCCTCGCGGCCGCGGTCGCCTATCAGCTGGGGCTCGGCATGGTCCCGATCCGCAAGGCCGGCAAGCTGCCGGGGGAGACCCTCTCGGTGAGCTACTCGCTCGAGTACGGGACCGCCGAGATCGAGGTGCACACCGACGCCTTCACGCCCGGCCAGCGGGTCCTCGTCCTCGATGACGTCCTCGCCACCGGAGGGACGGCCGCAGCAGCCTGTGAGCTCGTCGAGCGCGCCGGGGCGGTCGTCGCCGGGGTCGATGTGATCCTCGAGCTGACCTTCCTCGCCGGGAGGTCGCGACTCAGTGGCCGCGCCGTGCACGCCATGCTGACCGTGTGACGACGAAAGCAGCCTGCCACGAGCGTGGGACTCTCCGAGTCGCGGCGGGTGCAGGCGCTGCGGCGACAGGGCAGGACACTAGACTCACCGCATGAGCGAGGACATCCGTGGCGAGTTGTCCACCCCGTCGCGGGTGCGCGCTCGCTTCGCTCGTTTCGGAGCGGCCCGGCCGACGGGGAACCCGGTCCTCGAGCCCCTGATGAACGCGGTCCGCCACAACCACCCCAAGGCGGACCTGTCGGTCATCGAGCGGGCCTTCGCCGTCGCTGAGCGGGCCCACGAGGGGCAGATGCGCAAGAGCGGCGACGCCTACATCACCCACCCGCTTGCCGTCACCACCATCCTCGCCGAGCTCGGCATGACCCCACCGACCCTGGCCGCCGCGCTGCTGCACGACACGGTGGAGGACACCCCCTACAGCCTCGACGAGTTGCGCCGCGACTTCGGCGATGAGGTCGCGATGCTCGTCGACGGGGTCACCAAGCTCGACAAGGTGACCTACGGTGAGGCCGCCCAGGCCGAGACCGTGCGCAAGATGGTGATCGCGATGGCCCGCGACATCCGCGTCCTGGTCATCAAGCTGGCCGACCGGCTGCACAACGCCCGGACCTGGCGCTACGTGTC
>JBDTAU010000216.1:0-3209 GCA_039924465.1 Dermatophilaceae bacterium | reverse complement strand
GCCGTCTCGACGCGGCTCGTGATCTCACCGAGCTGCTGCCGATCAAAGAGGAAGCCGGCACCGATGATCACCAGCAGCGCCACTACGGCGGTCATGGCACCCACGCGCACGGCGACTGATCGGGCCGCCCGTGCTATCGGATCCGGTTGCCCCACAACGGACTTCACGAGCCTGAGCCCAGTCGGTAGCCGACGCCGTGCACCGTCTCGATGATCTGCTTGCCGAGCTTGCGGCGCAGGTAGTGGACATAGGTGTCGACGGCGCCGAGGGTGTCCGCGTGGTCAAAGTCCCGGTCGAGCAGCTCCTCCCGCGTGAAAACCCGGGAGGGCCGACGCGCCAGCGTCTCGAGCAGCAGCGCCTCCCGCCCCGACAGTTTGACCTCGGCGCCCGCGCCGACGACGCGGTGCTCCCCGACCACGAGGCGCCGGGTCCCGACCGCCAGCTCCCCGACGCCGGCACCGACGGGGCGGAGCATGGCCCGGAGCCGGGCGAGGAGCTCCTCGACGTCGAACGGCTTGACGAGGTAGTCCTGCGCGCCCGCGTCCAGTCCCTCGACCCGGTCGCCGACCGTCCCGCGTGCAGTGAGCAGGAGCACCGGCGCCGCGATCCCCTTGCTGCGCAGCCGACTCACCAGGTCCACGCCCTCGACCCCCGGCAGGCCCCGGTCCACGACGAGGACGTCCCACTCCCCCACGAGCCCGTGGTGCAGCCCAGCCTGCCCGTCGCGGACGGCGGTGACGGCATACCCCTCCTCGATCAGGAGCTGCTCGAGCATCGACGCCAGGTCGGCGTCGTCCTCGACGAGGAGCAGACGAGGGCCTCCGGCGCGGTCGGTCATACCCGCCACTGTGCCGCACCCCTCTCAGAAGTTTCTGAGATCCGCTCCGGAACATGGTCGTGTGAGCAACACGTTGGCACCCCGCCCCACCCGCCATCGCCCGGACCGAGTCCGCGACGCGCTGCGTCGGGGCGCGGACTTCCGCCGCTGGCAGGCCCGGGTCGGTGACCTGCTCGAGGCCGCTGCCCTGCTGACCCTCGTCGCGATCATCGTCCAGTTCCTCCTGGGCGGCGGGAGCCACGACCTGGTGAGCGGATCCGCAGGCGCCATCCTCATCGCCGTGGGGCGGCTCACCGGGCTCGTCGCGATGGACTTCCTGCTCCTGCAACTGCTCCTCGCCGCCCGCGTTCCCTGGATCGACCGCGTCTATGGCCTGGACCGGGCGCTCAAGGCCCACCGGATCCTCGGCCGGGTCACGGTGCCGCTTGTGCTCGTCCACGTCGGCGCCATCATCCTCGGCTACGCGATGCGGGATCGGCTCACCGGCCCCGTCGGGGTCCTGACCGAGACTTTCCGGCTCGTCATCATCGGGGACGTGCTGCTCGCGACCGCCTCGACGATCGCGCTGGTCGCCATCGCCGTCACGTCGGTGAGCATCGCCCGCCGCCGGCTGTCCTACGAGTGGTGGCACCTCGTGCACCTGACGGCGTATGCCGCTGTCATCCTCGCCGTGCCCCATCAGCTCTCGCTGAGCTCGGACTTCACCTCCTCCTCGTGGGCGCAGACCTACTGGACGGTGCTGTATGTCATCGTCGCCGCGAGCGTGCTCTGGTGGCGTCTCCTCGTGCCGCTCGGCCACAGCCTCCGGCACGACCTGCGCGTCAGCAAGGTCGTGCCCGAGGGCCCCGGCATCTGGTCGGTGACCATGCACGGACGCCACCTCGACCGCCTCCCGGTCCGGGCGGGGCAGTATTTCAACTGGCGCTTCGTCAGCCCGCGCCTGCTGCTGACCGCCCACCCGTGGTCGCTGTCGAGCGCCCCCGACGGCCGGAGCCTGCGGATCACGGTGCGCGAGCTCGGCGATCACTCCCGGCAGCTGGCCACGCTCCGGCCGGGCACGCGGGTCCTCTTCGAGGGCCCCTACGGCGCCTTCACCACCCGTGGGCGGGCCCGCCGCCGGGTGCTGCTCATCGCCGCCGGCATCGGCATCACCCCGGTGCGGGCGCTGCTCGAGGAGCTCGTCCGCACCCGGGAGGCCGGGGCCGGGCAGGTCACCGTCGTCTACCGGGCCGACGACGAGTCCAGCCTCATCTTCCGGAAGGAGCTGGAGCACCTCGTCGAGCGGGGTGGCCACCGGCTGGTGCTCCTCGTCGGGCCCCCCGTCCCCGGCTCCTGGCTCCCATCGGTTTCTGGCGGGGCTGGCGGAGCTGGCGGCTCTGGCGGCTCGTACGGGTCCTCCGATACGGAGCGGCTCGCCGCGCTGGTGCCGGAGCTCAAGTCGCACGAGGCCTACCTCTGCGGTCCCGGCGGCTGGATGGACCTGGTCCGACGGGACCTGCGCCGTGCTCGGGTCCCCGCCAGCCACATCCACGACGAAAGGTTCTCCTGGTGAGACGAGCAACAACAGCCGCCCTCAGTCTGGCAAGCGCCGCAGCACTCGGCGCCGCCTGGCTGGCTGGCTTGACCCCCAGCCAGCCGGCGTTGAGCAGTAGCGCCCAGGTCGTCCTCGCCTCGACCGGGCCCCCCGCGGCGTCCGGTCCTGCGTCCCGCCCGGCTGCTGGACCGACCTCGGCGAGCAGCCCGCGGGCGGCCAGACCGACATCGAGTGCCGGCGCTTCCGGTCCGTCTCCGGCCAAGGCCTCTCCCGCCCCCGCCGCGCAGCCGCGCTCGGGGACCGCGACCGGCGCCCTCGTCAACACGGAGTACGGCGCGGTGCAGGTCCGGATCACCTTCGTGGGCAAGCGGATCACCGCCGTCCGCGCCACCCACCTGACGGACAGCTCGGACACCTCCGTGTCGATCAGCGCGCAAGCTGCGCCGATCCTGCGCCAGGAGGCCATGACTGCCCAGTCGGCGCAGGTCGACATGGTGAGCGGCGCGACCTACACCAGCGCCGCCTACCAGCAGAGCCTCCAGTCGGCCATCGACGCCGCACATCTGGGGTGACACTTCGTCTTCCTCTTGAGCGAGAACTCTTCTCGTGGTCGTGGACAGAGGGCACCCAGCGGGCACTTGACATTCCCGGAGGTAGCCGAGGTTGGTGCGCTGCCGGGCATAGAGGTCGAGATCTCCCGGTGATTGCGGTTCCGACGCCACGCATCAAGACGGCCTCGACACGGTTGACACCGACCGCTCCTCCCGCTGCCCCTCTTGAGGCAGGCTCCTGGTGCACCTCAGACCCTTTGCGACAGCCTCGTTGACGCGACGCGAC
>JBDTAU010000215.1:0-3770 GCA_039924465.1 Dermatophilaceae bacterium | reverse complement strand
GGCCGGAGATCTGGGCCAACACCTGCTGCAGCCATCCCCGCAGGGGTGAGGCGATCGAGGAGGCCGCCCACCGGCGCCTCCAGCAGGAGCTCGGCCTCGACTGCGAACTCACCTACGTGTACAAGTTTGAGTACCACGCCCGCTACGGCGAGCTCGGCTCAGAGCACGAGCTGTGTTCGGTCTTCGTCGGGACCACGGACGCCAAGCCCGTGGCGAACCCGACCGAGGTCGCCGCCTGGCGCTACGTCAGCCCGGAGCAGCTCGACCGCGAGCTCGTCGAGTCGGGCGAGTCCTTCAGCCCGTGGCTCAAGCTCGAGTGGGAGCGGCTGCGCGGCGAGTTCAAGGACGCGCTCCCGACCGGGAGCACCGCGCGACCGACTGAGCAGACGGACTGAGTCGTCGGACTGAGCACCGCTGCAGGGATGATCAGACCCCCGCGACCGATAGGTGCGGGGCGTGGGGGCGGAGCGTCCGACTGCGGTCAGTGCGCGCTGGGGGCGGGCCAGCGAGCGGTCGACAGGCCGGCTTCCTTGGCGCGCGCGAGGGCCTCGCCGACGATCTTCTCAGCAGCCGTGCGGTCGCCCCACGTGGACGCCTCGACGTGCTTGCCGGGCTCGAGGTCCTTGTAGTGCTCGAAGAAGTGCTGGATCTCGTCGCGGAGGTGCTGCGGGACGTCGTCGACCTCCTGGAGGTGGTCGTTGCGCGGGTCCACCGGGACGCAGAGCACCTTGTCGTCGCCACCGGCCTCATCGGTCATGTGGAACACGCCGATCGGCCGGGACGCGATGAGCACCCCGGGGAAGGTGGGCTCGGGCAGCAGCACCAAGGCGTCCAGGGGATCGTGGTCCTCGCCGAGGCTCTGCTCGATGTAGCCGTAGTCGGTGGGGTAGACCATCGAGGTGAAGAGATAGCGATCAAGCCGAATCCGTCCCGTCTCGTGATCGACCTCATACTTGTTGCGCTGACCGCGCGGGATCTCGATCGTGACGTCGAACTCCACCTGATGCCTCTTCTCGTGCTGGACCAACCTGCTGACAGAATTGTGTCGCCAGTGTGGCACCAACGGCCCGCATTGTGCGAAATGGCGAGTAACCCGGGAAGGAGTGAGACGCCGTGAGACGCTCAGCGATCGGCGTCGGCCTGACCGTGCTCCTGCTCGCGGGCTACGGCGCGCTGGATTCCGCCGATGTCGTCCCAGGGGTGCTCACGACCACGCCGGCGCCACCACCCCCGCCCACCGAGACCCCGGGGGTCCGCACGTTGCCCCGCGTCCCCCAGCCCATCCCCACCACGCCAGTCGGTATGCCGCTCCGCCCCCTCGCCGGCGACGCAGCGGCTCCCACTCAGGCGGGGTTGAAAACCGCGCTCGACTCCGTGGTCGGGGCCCCGGCGCTCGCCGACGCCTCGATCGTCGTGCGCGACGGGCAGAGCGGCGCCACGCTCTATGACCGTGGCGGTGCGAAGCCGCGGATCCCGGCGTCGTCGACCAAACTGCTCTCGGCCACCGCGATCGGTCAGGTCTTCGACTACGACGCGACCCTCACGACCCGGGTCGTGCAGGGTGTCGCGCCCCACCAGATCGTCCTCGTCGCCGGTGGCGACTCGCTGCTCGCCCCCGGGGCCGGTGACCCCACCGCGGTCGCCGGCCGGGCCGGGCTCGGGGACCTGGCCGACCAGGTGGCGGCTGCACTCACGGCCGCCGGCACGAAGGCAGTCACCCTCAGCGTCGACACCAGCTATGCCGCCGGCCCGCTGCTCGCTCCGACCTGGTCCACCTCCTTCCGGCCGGAGGGGATCACCGGGGCCGTCGCGATGCTGGGCCGCTCCGACCAGCGGGCGCTGCCCAGCCAGCCCGGGCCCGCAGACCCGGTGGCCTCGACCAGGGACCGCTTCGCGGCGCTGCTCGGCAAGCACCAGATCAAGGTCACGGTGCAGACCGGCCGGGCAGCGCCGTGGCCCGAGACGGACGCCAGCCTCGGTGCGGTCGAGTCCGCCCCGGTCCGGGACCAGCTGGCGTTGGCCCTGACCGACTCCGACAACGCCCTGACCGAGATCCTCGCCCGCCAGGCGGCGTTCCGGTCCGGGGCCGGCACCGACTTCGCCGACACCGGCGCCTGGGTGGTCCGGCAGGTGGCCGGCATGGGGGTCGACACGACCGGGGTCGTCCTGCAGGACGCGAGCGGCCTGTCCCGGGGCAATCGGGTCACGGCCCGGTTGCTGTCCGATCTCCTCGTACTGGCCCACGACGGGGCGCACCCGTTCATCGCGGCCGCCTTCGAGGGCCTGCCGATCGGCGGGCTGACGGGCACGCTCGAGTCACGCTTCACCAATGCGGCGACGGGCGACGCGGCGGGCATCGTCAGGGCCAAGACGGGCACGCTGACCGGCGCCAACGCGCTGGCCGGATCCGTGGTCGACCGGGACGGGCGGCTGCTCGTGATGACCGGTCTGGTGGCCGGCGCGGGAACGATCCAGGCCCGGGCGGCGTTGGACGATGTCATGGCGACCATCGCAGGTTGTGGTTGTCGATGACGCAACGAGGGGAACCCAGGATGAGCGAATCGGCCACCGTCCAGACCACCGGCGGGAGGGCGGCATACGTCGATTACGCCTTTGCCAAGAAGACGGGCCGCACCATCGTCAAGGCGGGACCCCAGGTCTCGAGTGACGAGGCGGCGCACATCGTCGCCGACCTGCGCGCTGCCGCAGCGGAGTCGATCGAGCCCGTCGCCGAGACGTCGGGGCTGCGGGCTCCAGACGGGGCCCCGGCCGCCCTCGTCGTCGACCGGGCCGGCTGGATCAACGCCAACGTCGACTCGATGCAGGCGCTGCTCGACCCGATCGTGGACAAGCTCACCGCGAAGGCGACGTCCTCGAGCGGGGCCGGCGTGGCCATCGGCAGCAAGGTGACCGGCGCGGAGATGGGCGGGCTGCTCGCGTTCCTGTCATCGAAGATCCTCGGTCAGTACGACCTCGCGCCGCAGGGCACCCCGCGACTGCTGCTCGTCGCGCCCAACATCGTCTCGGTCGAGCGGTCCCTCGACGTGCTCCCGCACGACTTCCGACGCTGGGTCACGATGCACGAGGAGACCCACCGCGTGCAGTTCACCGCCGTGCCGTGGTTGCGCGAGCACCTGATCTCCTCGTCGCAACGGCTCGCGGTGGACATGGCCCCGACGCCCGAGGACTTCGCCAAGCGGCTCGAGACCCTGACCCGCAACCTGCCCGACGTGTTCCGGTCCGGTGAGGGGATCGCCCAGCTCCTGGCCACCCCTGAGCAGAAGGCCAAGATCGCTGAGCTGACCGCGGTCATGTCGCTGCTCGAGGGCCACGCGGACGTCGTGATGGACGACGTCGGCCCCAAGGTCATCCCGACGGTCACCGAGATCCGCCGCAAGTTCGACCGCCGCCGCAGCTCCGCCGTCGGGATCGACCGACTGCTGCGCAAACTGCTGGGGCTCGAGGCCAAGATGCGCCAGTACCGGGACGGCGCCGCCTTCGTCCGTCAGGTGATGGACGAGGTCGGCCGCGACGGCTTCAACGTCGTCTGGACCTCACCCGAGACCCTGCCCCGAGCCGCCGAGATCCTCGACCCGTCGGCGTGGGTGCGCCGGATCCACGGTCCGGGGCGGACTGCGACCCCAGTGGGGAGCTGACCGTGCCCGGACCCGATCCCGCCGTCGCTGCCACCCGGCTCGCCGTCCGCGAGCACATCGGTGACCTGCCGCAGGGCGCGCTGGTGCTCATCGCCTGCTCCGGGGGGCCGGACT
>JBDTAU010000214.1:0-2853 GCA_039924465.1 Dermatophilaceae bacterium | reverse complement strand
GCAGCCTGTGATGGCGACCCCGTGACCGGCGAGGTCCCCGAGCATGCCGCCTGCCACCTCTTCCAGCAGGACTGGGGCATCCCGGTCGTCATCGACCAGGACGCCAACCCGACGCTGACCCTCGACCTGCGCGGGGTCTGATCAGGCAGGGCCGCAACCGGCACTGATCTGCAAGAGGCGCTCGTTGACCGCACCACCGTCGGAGATCGGCGTTAGTGTGGACGATCACCGTGGGCCACGTTCCGAGTGGCCCGATGCACGGACGGAGTTGACATGGCGCACGGCGACATCACCCACATCGAGATCCCGGCCGACGACCTCGGGAGAGCCAAGGAGTTCTACAGCGGGGTGTTCGGTTGGACGATCAGCGAGCCACCCGGCTTCGAGGGCTATCCCATGTGGCAGGCGCCCAACAAGATCAGCGGCGGCGGCCTCGTCGCGCGTGAAGGGATGAAGGCTCCCCGTAGTTATGTCGAGGTCGACTCGATCGACGATGCCCTCGCCTCCGTCACGAAACTCGGTGGCAGTGTCACCATGGCGAAGGCGCCGATCAGCGAGACGAGTTGGTGGGCCGCCTTCGAGGACACCGAGGGCAACGAAATCGGGCTCTACGAGGGGATGACCGACACCGACTCCTAGGACGCTCGAGCCCGGTTGGCTGCGTTCGAGGAGGACCCCAGTCACCCGGTCACGGCCGTGCCGGCGGCAGACACGGCTCATTTACTCGACCTCTGACACGGGTGAACGGGCCTTGGCTGGGTAAGAATGGTTCAGGTGCGCACGCCAGCGCGCCCTGACGAAGGAGACGATATGGGTATCGGACTTGGTGTCATTCTGCTGGTCCTCGGGGCGATCATGAAGTTCACGACGTTTGACTCCGACCTGCTGGGCACCAACCTCGACGTGGTCGGCATCATCCTCATGGCCGGTGGCGTGATCGCCCTCATCATGGGCGTCATCCAGAACGGCCAGCGCACCAACACCTCGCACACCGTGGTCGAGGAGCGCCGCGGCGGACCTGATGTCGTCGAGCGTGTCGAGCGTCGGAGCGACCCTGATGTAGTCGAGCGTGTCGAGCGTCGCAGCGACCCCGATGTCGTCGAGCGCGTCGAGCGCCGCGACGACGGCGTCTGACCGAACCCGCGCGAACGGCGGGCTGGGCGGGTCACTGACCCGAACAGCCCGCCGTTCATGGTTTCCTGACTGTGTGAGCGATCACCCGAGCCCGCCGCTGGCCCCGGCACGGCCCCGACGCACCGCAACCGACATCGACGCCGCTACCCCGGCCGGGCGGGACCGGTGGGCCGACGCCCTGCGCGCCGGCTCGCTCGTCGTGGTCATGCTGGGCCACTGGCTGATGCTCGTCCTCACCGATGACGGCGACATCAGCAATGCGCTGGCGCTGGTGCCCTCCCTCCAACCGTTGACGTGGGGGCTGCAGGTGATGCCCCTGTTCTTCCTGGTCGGCGGAGTCGCCCATGCGCACTCCCTCGAGTCCGTGGACCGTCGCGGCGGCACGAGACGGGGGCGATACGCCGCGTTCTTCCGCGGCCGGGCGATCCGCTTGCTGCGCCCCACCCTCGCCTTCCTCGCCGTGTGGGTCGCCTTCGGGGTGATCGCCCACCTGACCGGCCTGACCGAACTCCCTGGCGGGGACGGCAAACTCGTCCGCGATGCGCTGGTCATGGTCCCGCAACTGCTGTGGTTCATCGGCATCTACCTCGGGGTGTGTGCCTTCGCTCCTGCCATGCGCCGTCTCCACCAGAACATCGGGCCGTATGCCGTCGTGCTCCTCGTGGCCGCCGCTGTCGTGGTCGACGTGGTCAGGTTCAACGGCGTGGAGCTGGTCGGCAACCTCAACTTCGCCTTCGTGTGGCTCGCGGTGCACCAACTCGGGTTCGCTTGGCGGGATGGGCTGCTCACGCCGCGAGTGGGTGCGGCAATGCTCGCCGGCGGGTTCACCGTGATGGGCTTGGCGATCACCATCGGGCCCTATCCCACGTCGATGGTGGGGATGCCCGGGGAGGCGATCTCCAACATGGCGCCCCCGACCGTGGCCCTGCTCGCGCAGGGCATCGGCATCTGCGGCCTGGCTGTCGTGCTGCGTCCTGTCATGGCTCGGGTCCTCGCCCGGCCCCGGGCCTGGGCGTCGGTCGTGCTCGCCGGTCCCTTCGCGATGACCGCCTTCCTCTGGCACCTGACGGGACTCATGCTCGTCCTGCTCGCGATGCGAGGGCTCGGCATCGGTCAGCCGGAGGTCGCCTCAGCGGCTTGGTGGCTGACCCGTCCGCTCCTGTTCGTCGTGCTTGCGACCGTCACGACCGGGCTGGTCGCCCTCTTCGTCCGCTTCGACCGCGGACCGCGCACCTCGTCGGGGCGGCCCGACGAGACCCGCCGCTGGGTAGACCCGCTGGCGGCGCTGTCGGCGGTCGTGATCTTCTTCGGCATCCTCATGGTCTCGATCGTCGGGGTCGACGTCCTCGGCAACCGGCCCGTCTACTTCCTCGTCGGCGACATCACACCGGGCATCGGATTCGTCGTGCTGGCAGTCGGTCTCGCTCTCCTGGCGCTCTCCACGCCACGGCTCTCTGCCCCGGAACGAGCTCAGGCCGGCTGAGCGACGACGCACCGGGCGCGGAGCCCGGTGCGTCGTCGTTGGTGTGGCGTGCCGCGAGGACGGGCCTGTCAGAAGGCAGCCTCGGGGACGTCCATCAGCGCGTTGTCAGTCGCCTCGGCGATCGCGCGCTCGGCCGCCAGCTTCGGCAGGATGTTGCGGGCATAGAACGACGCAGCCGCCACCTTGCCGGTGTAGAAGTCCGCGTCCTTGCCGGTCGCCCCGTTCTCGAGGGCGCG
>JBDTAU010000213.1:0-7164 GCA_039924465.1 Dermatophilaceae bacterium | reverse complement strand
CCCTCGAACTGGATGACGACATCGACCAGGTGCTCGAGCACCCGTGGTCCAGCGATCGACCCGTCCTTGGTGACGTGGCCGACGAGCAACACCGCGATGCCCCGCTCCTTGGCGACCGCGATGATGCTCGCAGCGACCTCCCGGACCTGGCTGACGTTGCCGGCCTGTCCCTCGACCTCGGAACTCCCGATGGTCTGGATCGAGTCGACGATGAGCAGGTCGGGCTTCACCCGCTCCACCTGACCCAGGACCGTCGCCAGATCAGTCTCGGAGGCGAGGTAGAGCGACGCGGCCATCGCCCCGATCCGCTCGGCTCGCGTGCGCACCTGGGCCGTGGATTCCTCGCCGCTGACGTAGAGGACCCTGCCGCCGGCCCGCGCGGCCCGCGCGGCCACGTCCAGCAGCAACGTCGACTTGCCGATACCGGGCTCCCCCGCCACGAGGACCACCGCGCCCGGGACCAGGCCACCCCCGAGGACGCGGTCGAATTCGTCCACGCCGGTGGCCCGGGCTGCTGCGTGCGTGACATCGACCTGGCCGATCGGCACGGCCGGTGCTGTGACGACCGAGGACGCTGTCGTCCGGGCCGTCGTCGCGCCGACCTCCGAGACGGCGCCCCAGGCCTGACACTCCCCACAACGACCGACCCATTTGACCGTGGTCCACCCACACTCAGCGCAGCGGAACCCGCTGGATCTCTTGGATGCGCTCTTGGTAGCCATGGACCGAACCGTAGACGCTCCGTCCGACAACCCCGTGGCGGCGCGGCCAGCACTCCCGCCGGCGCTTACCATGAAGGCATGAATTCGGTCACTCCCTACATCCTCGCGCTGCTTCCCACGGTGGGTATCGGGGCCCTGTTCTACGTCATCATGAAGAACATTCTCGAGGCCGACCGGAGCGAGCGCCTCGCTCAGGCCAAGTGGGAGGCTGAGCAGGACAGGCAGGCTGAACGGGCCGAGCGGGCCGAGGACCTGCCAAACACCTGATAATGCCTGCGTGGTGAGGCCGCTTCTGGGTATTCTTTAACGGTAGCGGAATGCTGAAGTTCACTGTGTGACCTTTTGGCTGCTAGGTTATCTCAGTGGATTAATCGCGATCCGCACTGTTATAGCTTTACGACGACAACTGATGGAGTACCCATGGCTCAGCGAGTCGAAGTCATCCTGGTCGACGATCTCGACGGAGGACCTGCCGTCGAGACCGTCACGTTCGCTCTCGATGGCGTCAGCTACGAGATCGACCTTTCCGAGAAGAATGCCCGTCGACTGCGGGATTCAGTGTCTGAGTGGACTGGACACGCTCGACGCAGTGGCGGTCGCCGCTCCACCGGCGCGCGCCGTTCCACCGGCCCCAAGACCGACCTCAGCAAGGTCCGCGAGTGGGCCCGGGCCAACGGCCACACGGTCTCCGACCGTGGCCGCATCGCCGCTGACGTCCAGGCGGCATACGACAAGGCACACTGACTCATTCGGTGAAAGGTTTGGGGTCCACTCCGCGGCGGGGTGGACCCCAAACCTGTTCCCCACCGCGCGAAGAATCCATTCGGGCCACGACGCAGGGCGCGTCCATTCGCTCCCGTGACGCGCGTCATTACCGCGCTGCATTCCTCATTGCGTCGCCGTGAGGACGGATGCCAAATCGCCTAGATCGGCTACCCGGTTCAGAACCTCTTCCATCCGCACCTGGGTTAGGCAATTCGATGCTGAGCCCGACTCGACCTCGGCCCACGTTCGTGGAGCAGCAACCGTCGGCTGGTCCCTCCCCCGCAATGAATAGGGGCATATCGTGGTCTTGGCCGCGACGTTCTGGCTCCAGTCGAGGAAAATTTTGCCGGGCCTCAGGTCTTTTGCCATCTTCCAGACAATGAGTTCCGGATATTTGGCAGTCAACTCCTGGGCCAGTTGCATCACCGTGTCACGGATCTGGTCACTCGTGTGCAGACCGGGGAGCACAGCATAGAGCTGCAGCCCTTTGCTCCCACTGGTGACGGGGACCGGGTCCAGCCCGATCCCGACGAGCCGGTCCCGCACGGCGAGCGCCGCGACGGCACACTCACGCAAGCCGGTGCTCGGGCCCGGGTCGAGGTCGATGACGAGGCGGTCCGGGTTGCGTGCTGCCGCGTCCTGCCCGACCCCGGCATACCGCCACTGGGGCACGTGCAACTCGAGGGAGTTGAGGTTGGCGAAATAGGTGAGCGCCGCGAGGTCGTCGATGAGGGGGAAGACCGGGTCACGCCCGGCTCTCCGGATCCAGTCCGGCACCCCCGAGGGCACGTTCTTCTCGAAGAACTGCAGGTCGCCCACGCCGTGGGGAAAACGCACCCGCGTGACCGGGCGGCCCGCGAGGTGCGGCAGCAGGACGGGCCCGATCCGCGCGTAGTAGTCCAGGACCTCCGCCTTGGTCGTCCCCGTCTTCGGGTACATCACCTTGTCCAGGCTGCTCAACGACAGGCGCCGGCCCTCGACGTCGACGGTGACCTTGGCCGCATCGGGAGCCATCACTCACCGTCCCCGTGCGCATCCACGTCGCCAGGCGTCAGGTCCTCGCGCAGTCCCTTCCAGGCCGGTTGGCGCAACCGGCCCTGCCCGCCGAGGCCCAGCGACTGCACGTCGGCAACGAGGACGGGCGCGACCCAGTGGGCCTGCGCCGCATCCTCCCGGGGGACCTCGGTCGCGAACGGTGACTCCTCCGCGGCGATGGGCTTCAGTCGCCGCATCAAGGCGACCCCGGCCCGACCGGCGAGCCCGGCCCCGACCCGCCCGAGGTAGCGCAGCCCGCCGGCCGTGGGGACACCCACCAGGACCGCGCCGAGGCGCCCGGGCACCATTCCGGTCGACTCCGGGCGCCAGCCGCCGATCACCACGGACACGGTGCCCCGGTGCGGGGCCTTCAGCCAGTACGCCGACCGTTGGCCGGGCAGGTAGGGCGAGCTCACCCGTTTGCTGACGATCCCCTCCAGCCCCTGCTCCTTGGTCGCGGCGTGCAGCATCAGGCCGTCCTCGAAGGTCGGCGGGGTCTGCCAACGGGGAGCTGCCAGTTCCAACCGCTCCAACGTGGACCGACGATCCGACCAGGGCCGAACGGTCAGGTCGACGCCGTAGAGCCGCATCAGGTCGAACGTCATGTAGGTGACCGGTGTCGCCTCTGCCAGCGCGTGCGCCCGGTGCGCATCGCTCACGTGCAGGCGTTCAGCCAGGGCGGCGAACGACGGCAGCCCGTCCTGCATCGCGACCACTTCCCCATCAAGGAGCATGTCGGCGTACTCGTCCTGCAGCCCGACCAACTCGGGAAAGGCCACCGTGATGTCGCGTTCGGTCCGCGAGAACAACCGGATCCGGCCGTCCGTGACGTCAGCCAGCACCCGCATCCCGTCCCACTTCACCTCGTGGGTCCACTCGTCCCCGACCGGAATGGTCGTCGTCGGCGTCGCGAGCATCGGGCGCATTGGTGCATTCTTGTGCCATGAGAGCCATCTGGAAAGGCGCGGTGTCCTTCGGACTCGTCAACGTCCCGGTCCGACTCTTCTCGGCGACGGAGAATCACGACGTCCAATTCCGTCAGGTCCATGAGAAGGACGGCGGCCGGATCAAGTATCAACGGGTGTGTTCGATCGATGGTGAGGAGGTCCCCTACTCCGACATCGCCAAGGGCTACGAGACCGCCGATGGGCAGATGGTCGTGCTCAGCGACGAGGACATGCGCAGCCTGCCGTCGAAGTCGTCCAAGGAGATCGCGATCGAGAAGTTCGTCCCCGCGGACCAGATCGACCCGTTGCACCTGGACAAGTCCTACTACCTCGAGCCCGCAGACAAGTCCGGCCTCAAGCCCTACGTGCTGCTGCGCGATGCACTCGAGAACGCCGACCGGATGGCGCTGGTGACCGTCTCGATCCGGACCCGGATGACCCTCGCCGTGCTGCGCGTCCGGGACGGCGTCATCGTGCTCCAGACGATGCTGTGGGCCGACGAGGTCCGCACTCCCGAGTTCGAGTCGTTGACGGAGGAGACCCATGCCACGGACAAGGAGCTGGCCATGGCGGCGTCTCTCGTCGACTCGCTGTCCGGGGACTACGAGCCGGACGAGTTCGAGGACGACTACGCCAGCGCGGTCGAGGAACTCGTCGCGTCCAAGATCGAGGGCGGGGAGCTGACCGCGGCCCCCACCGCCCAGGGCGAGGAGACCGAGGTCATCGACCTGCTCGCTGCGTTGCAGAAGAGCGTCGACAAGGCGAAGGCCGCCAAGAGCGGCCGGACCGCCAACTCGTCCGACTCGTCCGGGTCCGCCGATCAGCACGCCGACACGCAGCCGTCCGCCAGCACCACGAAGTCAGGCACCACGAAGTCGGGCGCCAGGAAGTCGAGCGCCACGAAGTCCACCACGAAGAAGGACGCACCGGCGAAGAAGGCGGCGGCCAAGAAGAAGGCCAGCTGAGCGGCATACGGCAAGGGGTGTCCCCGACCCGCAACACGCCCTTTCGATCGACTCCCGCGGCGCCCCTGATCCACAAGGATGGGGGCATGCGCACCGTGACCCTTGAGCAGTTCGGCGCCGCGCTGCGGGGGCTGCCTGACAACCCTCGCATCGTGGTCAGTGGCAACATGGCCACCCCGTGGGAGGCGGTGCGGGCGCTCGACGAGGCGGTGCCGCGCTATGTGCTGCACAGCCTCAACGGGGGCCGTGGCCTGCCGGAGCGCGAGGGCGTCGTCGTCGAGACGTGCTTCGTGGGGGCGGGGACCCGCCGGCACCCCGGGCTTCGCTACGTGCCGTCGCGGCTCTCGCTTGTGCCGCTGCTCTACGCCCGGACCCTGCCACCGGACGTCGTCCTGCTGCACTGTGCGCCGCCCATCGACGGCCAGCTCAGCATGGGCCTCGAGGTCAACGTCCTCCCCGCCGCGGTGGAGGCGTGCCGCGCGCGCGGCGGGATGGTCGTGGCGGTCATCAACGCACGGATGCCCTACACGTTCGGCGATGGACAGCTCTCCGTCGAGCACGTCGACCTGGCGATCGAGATCGACGCGCCCCTCCTGGCGCACCACCCGGTCGCCCCCGACGATGACAGCCTGGCCATCGGGGACCTCGTCGCCTCACAGATCCCCGACGGGGCGACCATGCAGCTCGGGATCGGCGCCGTGCCGGATGCCACCCTCGCGGCTCTCGTCGGCCGGCGCGGGATCCGGCTCTGGACGGAGATGTTCTCCGACGGGGTCCTCGCCCTCGACGCGGCCGGGGCCCTGGATCCGGACCAGCCGCTCGTCACGTCCTTCTGCTTTGGGACGCGGGAGCTCTATGACTGGATCGACCGCAACCCGCGCGTCCGGATGCTGCGGACCGAGAAGACCAACGACCCGGGCCTGATCGCCCAGCAGCGCCAGATGACCTCGGTCAACACCGCCCTCGAGGTGGACCTCTTCGGCCAGGCGAATGCGTCGCGGATCAACGGCCGGATCTACTCCGGCTTCGGTGGGCAGACCGACTTCATCGTCGGCGCGCTGCACTCACCGGGTGGCCAGGCGTTCATCGCGTTGCGGTCCTGGCACCCGCGCGCCGACTGCACGACGATCGTCCCGCTGCTCGACGAGCCGGTCACCTCCTTCCAGCAGTCCGCCGTCGTCACCGAGCACGGCATCGCGCCGCTCTGGGGCTACGACGGGCGCGAGCAGTGCCGGGCCATCATCGAGCACGCCGCGCACCCCTCGGTCCGCGACGAGTTGTGGGAGGAGGCCGCCGCCCTCGGCCTCGCCTGACCCTCCCCCACCCGGTCGAGTGGCCCCGTCCTCCCAGGCCCGCCCCATTCGAGTGGCCCCGCCATCCACAGGCTGCCCCTCCACGGACGGCAGGGCCACTCGACCCACCAGGTCCTCGTAGGCTGCCTGCATGAGCAGCACGTCACGACCCGTCGCCGTCATCACCGGAGCCACCCGAGGAATCGGGCTGGCCATCGCCCGAGACCTGGCCCCAACGCACCACCTCGTCATCGGGGGGAGCAGCCACGAGTCGGTGGACAGAGTGATCGACGAATTCCCTTCTGCTGAGGGCTTCGTCGCTGACTTGGCTGATCTGATGGCGACCGAGTCAGCGCTGGCCGAGCTGGCTCCGCACCTACCGCAGGTCGACGTCCTCGTCCACGGCGCCGGCGTGCTGCACCGCGGCCGAATCGAGGAGGTCGAGGCCGCGGACTGGGCGCGCGCCCTCACGGTCAACGTCGTCGCGGTGGCCGCCATCACCCGGGCCCTGCTCCCGGCGCTGCGCTCAGCCCGAGGCCTGGTGGTGATGGTCAATTCGGGGTCGGGGCTACGGGCCGGGGCCACCTTCGGTGCCTACTGCGCCTCGAAGTTCGCCCTGACTGCCCTCGCCGATGTGCTGCGTGAGGAGGAGCGCAGCAACGGTGTCCGGGTGACGTCGCTGCACCCGGGCCGCACCGACACGGACATGCAGCGCGAGCTCGTGGCCTGGGAGGACGGCGCCTATGACGCCGACCAGTTCCTGCGCGTCGAGTCGGTCGTGAAGGCCGTCCGCCTCGCGGTCGACGCCACTGACGAGGCGAGCATCGACAGCATCTCGATCCGTCCCCGCGGCTGAGAAGCAGACGGCATCCCATCCTCGCCGGCGCGGGAAAGTAGTCGGCGCGGCCGCTCTCAGATGCCAGGGCCGAGGACCGGTTCGAGATACAACCGGGCGAAGTTGAGCGCCGCGGCGAGGTCCAGCTCGCGCCCGGCCGGACTCAACTTGCGGGTCCCCACCTCGACGACCACATCGCCGGCATAGCCGGTCTCCTGGAGCATCTGGAGCAGCTCATCGCACGGCTGCGTCCCGCGACCGGGCACCAGGTGCTCGTCCTTGAAGGATCCGCTCCCGTCGGCCAGGTGCACGTGGGCGAGCCGGGAGCCCAGCGCGTGAGCCATCGCCAGGGCGTCGGAGCCGGCTGTCGCCGTGTGTGACAGATCCAGCGTCACGTGGTCGAACGGCTGCTCGACGGGGTCCCAGTGCGGCAGGTAGGCCAGCATCTCCCGGCCCGCGGTCCGCCACGGGAACATGTTCTCCACGGCCAGCGTGATCCCCGAGTCGTTCTCGCGCAGCGCCACGCCCTCGGCAAAGCCCGCCGCATAGTCGCCCTGCCACCGAAAGGGTGGGTGCAGCACCACCGTCCCCGCTCCCACCTCA
>JBDTAU010000212.1:0-2792 GCA_039924465.1 Dermatophilaceae bacterium | reverse complement strand
GGACGCGATCTCCGGACCGGTGATCAAGGTGGTCGCTCGAGCGGTCCAACCGCGGTTGGTTCGAAACGTCGCCAGCGGCACCCCCGTCGGGCACCCGCTGCATCCTCTGCTGACCGACCTACCGATCGGTGCCTGGACGATGGCGACGGTGCTGGACCTGATCGGTGGCAAGGCCTCCGCTCCGGCAGCGGACCTGCTGGTCAAGGTCGGCATCGTCGCGACCGTCCCGACCGCGCTCAGCGGGCTGAACGACTGGTCGGACACCTACGGCCCCGAGACCCGCATCGGGGTGGCTCACGCGGCCATGGTCCACGCGGCTCTGGGGCTCTACGTCGCGTCCGCGGTCTCCCGCAGCCGTGGCAACCGGACCAAGGGCAAGGTCGTGGGGCTGGTCGGCCTGGGGGCGCTGATGGCCGGCGGCTACCTGGGTGGGCACCTCGCCTTCGTCAAGGGGGTCAACGTCAGCCGGGTGGCACACGAGGAGGGCCCGGACGAGTGGACCCCGGTGCTGGCTGACGCCGAACTGGGCGAGGGGGAGCACCGAAAGGTTGATGCCGGGGGCACGTCCGTGCTGCTCCACCGCTCCGGCGGTCGGATCCTGGCGCTGAACAACATCTGCAGCCACATGGGTGGCCCCCTGGACGAGGGAACCTTCGCCGACGGCTGCGTCACCTGTCCGTGGCACGGCAGCATGTTCCGCATGACGGACGGGTCGATCTATCGTGGCCCGGCCAGCACCGAGCAGCCGACCTACGACACCCGGGTCACCGACGGGCAGATCGAGGTCCGCGCCGCGTCCTGATCCTTCGGGCCCAGCGCCCGCCGAGTCCAGACCGACCTGTGGCTGGGCGGTCTGGACGTCGCTGGTTGGTATCTATTCGGTCACAGGTTGCCCTCAGGCAGGTGTGCTGGTGGTGCCTGTGTGGCTATTGTGACGGCTGGGGCCACGGCAGTGATGGTCCTGTTTGGTTCCCGAGTGGTCTGGCCCAGCCGGGTCGGGCCGTCTCTGGATGGACCATCGAGGCGACCACGAGCAGCGCGCTGGAAATTCCACGCATCGCCGCCTCGACCGGATAGGGGAGGACCCGACATGAAGAAAACCATCAGTGTGCGCCGTCGCACGATCTCGTACCTCACGGCTGGAGGCTTTGCTGCGGCCGGCGCCTTCGTCCTCGCGGCACCATCGGTCCAGGCCAACGTGATGGAACCCGGAGACAAGGTCTGGGTCTGCAAGTACGTCGGCACGCCCGGGGTCAACGAGACCCTCAAGGAAGGCAAGAACCCGATCGAGGTCAGTTGGAACTCCATTCCCAACGATAACGGCGAGGTCAACGTCGGTGATCGCTTCGCCGACGCACAGGGGAATAGCATCGTGGTCCAGATCAAGGGCAACGACCCGGGCGTCGAGGCCTGCCCGGCGCCGCAGGGCCCGTCGCAGACCACCACCACCACGGCGGCGGAGACCACCACCACCACGGCGGCAGAGACCACCACCACCACCACGGCGGCCGAGACGACGACCACGACGTCGGGAACCACGACCACGACGTCGCCGGCTGTGACCACAACCACGACCACGCCGGCGAAGACGACTACCACGACGACCGCTGGCGTGACGCCGCCGGCCAACGAAGGCGGCACGCCGCCGCCGGCCGGAACCCCCGGAACCACCGGAACGCCTGGCATCGGTGCACCCCAGACGGGTGGCGCGGGCGAGCCCAACCCGGCCAACGGGATCATCGGCTCCGGCTTCCTGCTGGCCGCCGCCGGAGTCCTCGGGGCCGAGACGCTCCGACGCCGCCGCGAGAGCCTCAACGCCTGACCCTGCTCGACCCAAGCAGCCGCCGGCACCGTGTGCCGGCGGCTGCTGACCCACTTGGAAGACCGAGGTAGGAGTGAGCCCGTCGCCGCGCGCCTGGGCCGTCTATGCGGCAGTGGCCGTCATGGTCGCGATCGGGGCGTGGTTCATCGTGGCCACCCCGGTGGCGCCCTCCAGAGTGCCCAGTGATCCTGCGACGATCACCCTTCCGGCAACGCTCAACCCGGCGCAGGACTCTGCCACGGCCGGCCCCGGGTCACAGCGGGTCTGCCGTCCCGGTGAGCCGGCGCGCCTGATCATCCCGTCGCTGGGCGTGGACGCGCCGTTCGAGCGGATCGGACTGGACCAGCAGGCCCCCGCGGACGCGGAGGGTCGGCGCCCGCTCGGCAACCCCACCGACCGCACGAAGGCCGGGTGGTACGCGGATGGGCCCGAGCCGGGGTCGGGCCGGGGGACCGTCCTGACCAACGGTCACACCTATCGCAACAACTCGGCGATCTTCAACGAGGACTTCGCCTCCACGATCGCGGTGGGCCAGCTGATCCACATCGAGACGACGGACGGCTCGACCTGCTCCTACGTCGTGTCCCGCGTCTGGCCCGAGGTCAACTCCGCCACCGACTACCCCAGGATCGTCGCGTCCGAGCACCTCTACGATACCGCGGGTCCGGAGCGGCTCTTCCTCACCACGTGCGGTGGCAGTTGGAACTCCGCCGCGCAGAGCTACGACGAGATCAGCCTGCTCATCGCGACGCCGGTCCTGCGCTGACGGTCCGGTGCCTGGCCTGGTCCTGCGCTGGAAGGACCACGCCCGGTCCGGTGCTGGGGAGCGGGAGCACGCTCAGCGGCATACCCCTGGCATGACGAAGGCCCGCCCCCCAACGAGGGGGGACGGGCCCTCGAAGGGGACCTGAGGTCAGTAGCCGTGGGTCAGCGCGTGCCGCAGGTCGATGTTGAGCTGGTTGATGACGTC
>JBDTAU010000211.1:0-5333 GCA_039924465.1 Dermatophilaceae bacterium | reverse complement strand
GGAGGTCTTGTCGAGCATCGCCTGGTAGGCCACCTGATACTCGTCCCAGTGCAGCCGCTCGTCGACGTCGCCCGGGTGGTACTTGTAGTACTTGTCCGGCCGGTCGAGCCTCTCCTGCAACCGCTCCTTCTGCTCGTCCTTGGAGAGGTGCATCATCACCTTGATGATCGTGGTCCCGCTCCCGGCGACCTTGCGCTCAAAGGCGTTGATCTCCGTGTAGCGGGTGGACCACTCCTCTTCGGGCACCAGGTCGTGGACGCGCACGATCAGCACGTCCTCGTAGTGCGAACGGTCGAACACGCCGAATTGTCCGGGCTCGGGGAGCGCCTTCTCGATCCGCCAGAGGAAGTCGTGCGACAGTTCCTCCTTGGTCGGCGCCTTGAACGCGGTGGCTTTGATGTTCTGGGGGTTGATGGACACGACATGGCGCATGATGCCGCCCTTGCCGGAGGTGTCCATGCCCTGCACGACGAGCAGAATGGCGTCCTGAGCCCCTGCAGTTGACCCAGCGTAGAGCCGCTCGAGCAGGTCGCTGAACTCGTCCTTGGCGGCCGCCAGCGCCTGTTTGCCATCATCCTTGTCGCCCGTGAAGCCAGGCGTCGAGGAGGCGTCGAACTCGGCGAGAGAGAAGCCCTTCTCGATGCGCAACTCGTCGGTGAAGCCGCCGAGGGGCTTGGCGAAGTCGACCTCGACCACCTGACCGTCCTCGTTGCGGATCACCCTGACGACCCGGCCCTTCCCCGCCTTCTTGCTGGACTTCTGGCCCTTGTCCTTCTTGTGTTTCTTTCCCATTCGGACATCCTGCACCACTCCTGCACCAGACATCGAGATACTGGTGGCATGCGTCTACTGCTGCCCGCGTCGTCCGGCCTCTCCACGGGCGAGATCTCCACCGACGATCTCGCGACTCTCTACGCCGCCCCACCCGGCGCGTGGCTGCGGTGCAACATGGTCTCGACGCTCGACGGCGCTGCGAACGGACCCGACGGCCGATCAGGCTCGATCAACAACGACGCCGACCACGTCGTCTTCGACCTGCTGCGGGCGCTGTCGCACGTCGTGGTCGTCGGGGCCGGCACGGTCCGCACCGAGGGCTACCCACCTCTTCACGTGCCCGAGGAGTGGCGTCAGGTCAGGTCCGCGCTGGGTCTGCCGGAGACACTCCCCCTCGTGGTGGTCTCCCGGTCCGGCAACGTGCCCGCCACGGTCCGGGACGCGTCACCGGGAACGGTCCTCTTCGCCACGACCGCCAACGCCACCGGGTTCGCTGACGCCCGCGCGAGCCTCGGCGAGGAGCAGGTCATCGGCTGCGGTGAGGACGAGGTCGACCTGAGTGCCCTGGTAGCGGACCTGCACGGTCGCGGCTGGACCCAGATCCTCACCGAGGGCGGACCGCACCTGACCGGGAGTTTTCTCGGCGCCGGCCTGATGGACGAGCTCTGCTTCACGATCACGCCACGGGTCGTGGGCGGCGAGCACCCCCGACCAGTTGGTCCGGCAGGCGTCCCCATGGACCTGGAGCTGACGACCCTGGTGGAGCAGGACGGCACGCTGATGGGTCGCTGGTTCACCACCACCCGCTGAGATTCACCGCCACCGCTGAGACGACCCGACGGTCAGAGGCCTGCGAGGAACTCCCGCACCACGCGTTCCCAGCGGTCCGGGTCGGTGTTCCACCCCCGGCAGTGGCGGGCGGTCTCCCATCGCTCGAAGCGGACCAGGTCCGGACGCTTGGCCGCCAGCGCAGCGGCTGGACCGATGGGGACGAGGTCGTCACCGTCGGAGTGGATCAGGAGGAGTCGGTGGTGCAACTCGTTCGAGCGGGTCACCCAGTCGGTCCGGGCGACGTCCAGCGGCTCACGCACCCCGACGAGGCGACGGGCCCGGGGGTCGCCCATCAGTCGGGTCGCCGCCCAGACCAGGGCAGAGGGCATCCTCCTCAGGTGGGCCTGGTGGCGCAGCACCGCGCCCCAGTCGATGACCGCCGAGTCTAGGACGACGCCGGCGACGAGCTCGGCGAACGGCGAGTTGTCGAGGACCTGCAGCGCGATGGCACCGCCCATCGACCACCCGACCAGGACGATCCGCTCGGCGCCGTGCTCGACGGCATACGCCATGGCCGCCTCGACGTCGTGCCACTCCGACAGGCCGAGGTTGTAGCGGCCGTCGGGGGCCGGGGGTGCGTCCCGGTCGTTGCGGTAGGCCGCGATGAGCGAGGTGAATCCCGCTGCGCGCAGCACCGGCACGGCCCGGAGCGCCTCCTGTCGCTGAGCCCCGCGACCGTGCACGAGGATGGCCCAGTCCGAGCCAGGCACCTCGGGCCGCACCAACCACGCGGGCAGCGCCCCCACGTCGGAGACGATGATGACGTCCTCGTCCGGGATGCCGAGGCTGATGCTGGGTCGGTCCGAGTAGTAGTACTGGTTCCACCGCGCCGGGCCGGTGCACAACGCCCCACTGTCGACAGCGACCAGCTCGCGGGTCACCGTGGTGGGCTCGAGGTCGGTGATCGGGCCGACCCGGGCATGCCCGGCTCCCCCGTCGAGCCACACCCCGTAGTGCCCCCGCCCCACGGTGTCCGGGCTCGTCGCGAGCGTCACCCGCTGGTCGTCGAACGCGAGGATGCGCACGTCATCGGGCTGCAGCACGTCCGGTGTCAGGATGCGCCGCGCGAAGTAGGCGGCGGCAGCGACGGAGCCGGTGGCTGCGCCCAGGGCCGCACCGCCCGCGACGGCCCCGACCGCGAGAGCAGGTCTGGTGATGAGCTTGCCGAGGTTCACTGAGCCATCGTCGCAAATGGGGTCCCGGGCACAAACTGGGAGTACCCGACGTTGGGACAGACATGAGTGAGAAGAACAGCAAGACCACGCCGTATGCCGTTGAGCTCAGTGACGCCGAATGGCGCGCCAGGCTCACCCCCGCGGAGTACCGCGTCCTGCGTGAGGCCGGCACCGAGGCCCCCTTCCGGGGGGAGTACACCGACACCAAGACCGACGGGGTCTACTCGTGCCGGGCCTGCGGCGCGGAATTGTTCCGCAGTGACACCAAGTTCAGCTCGCACTGCGGTTGGCCCTCGTTCTACTCCCCGCTCGCCGGCGACTCCGTGCGTCACATCGAGGACAGCACGCTCGGGATGAAGCGGGTGGAAGTGCGCTGCGCGACCTGCAACTCCCACCTGGGCCACGTCTTCGAGGGTGAGGGCTACGACACCCCGACCGACCAGCGCTACTGCATCAACTCGATCAGCCTGCGCCTGGACTCCGACGCCTGACCACTTCGTTAGGGTCGGGTGCATGGCTGAACACTCAGGAATGCGCATCGGCGACGAAGAACGCGACGAGGCCGTCCGGGCTCTGACGGCACACTTCGAGGCCGGGCGCCTGGACGCGGACGCCTTCGAGGACCGTCGGGGCAAGGCGCTCGACGCCGTGACCCAAGGAGAGTTGGTCGGGCTCTTCGCCGACCTACCCGCCAAGGACGCCTCCGGGCAGTCCCTGGCCAGGCCGGCGTCCCTGTCGACTCCGGTGCACTCCGCCTCCACGGGCGCCAAGGTCGCGAAGGTCGCCGTGAGCCTGTCGCCGTTCGTCGCCGTGGCGCTCTTCTTCCTCACCGGGAGCTGGTTGTGGTTCCTGCTCGTCCCGGTCCTGGGTGTCGTCTACGGGGTCGTGTATGACTCCGCAGACGGCTGAGGGCCCGGGCGGGACCCACAGCCCAGCGCAGCTCAGCGCAGGTTGGCGATCAGGTCCTTCGGCTCGACCTTGGGCCCGGTGAAGAAGGGGATCTCCTCGCGCACGTGCAGCCGGGCCCGTGAGGCCCGCAACTCGCGCATCAGGTCGACGATCCGGTGCAGCTCGTCCGCCTCGAAGGCCAGCACCCACTCGTAGTCGCCGAGCGCGAACGAGGCGATCGTGTTGGCCCGCACGTCCGGGTAGTCGCGCGCCATCTGCCCGTGCTCGCGCAGCATGTCGCGGCGTTCCTTGTCATCCAGGACATACCAGTCGTAGGACCGCACGAACGGGTAGACGCAGATATAGTTGCGGGCGTGCTCCTCGGCCATGAAGTTCGGGATGTGGCTCTTGTTGAACTCCGCCGGGCGGTGCAGTGCAGCCGAGGACCAGACCGCCTCGAGGACGGAGCCGAGACCGGTCCGGAACAGGTGGTGGTAGGCCGACTGGAGCGCCTCGATCGTCTCTGCGTGCCACCAGATCATGAAGTCGGCGTCGGCACGAAGCCCCGCGACGTCGTAGATCCCGCGCACGACGACACCGTCAGCAGTGACCGACTCGAGGAACTCGTCGAACTCGCGGACCACCCCGTCCCGGTCGTCACCGAGCGTCGACGCGACGCTGAAGACCGACCACATCGAGTAGCGAATCGTGTCGTTGATTTCCCGCATCTGGGCTGGGGTCGGCTTAGTGCTCATGAGGCCATTCTCCCGCGTGCCGCGAGGTGCTTCGAAGGTGGGTCGACACGCGGCCCGCCGCGGCCCGCCCCGAGCCGACGCAGGCGGGGATCCCGACCCCGTCCAGCGCTGCACCACAGATGGTCAGCCCGGGTGGCAGCCCCTGCCGGGCCCGTTCGATGAGGGACCGGTGGCCCACTGCGTACTGCGGCAGTCCACCGCCCCACCGCTGCACGTGCACAGCAGCCGGATCCGGCAGCGGATGACCCAGGACGGTCGCCAGGTCGGTCATCGTGATCGCGGCCAACGCCTCGTCGGACCGCTGCAAGGTCGTCACCTCGCGGTGCCGACCGATCGACGCCCGCAGGTAGGTGGTGCCGACCGTGCGCTCGCGCAAGGCGGGCCACTTGGAGCTGCTGAAGGTGGCCGCCTTGATCGTGAGCGGCTCCGTGGGCGGCACGAGGAACCCGCTCGACCCGGCGATCGAGTCGAGCCCTCCGTCAGAGCTGTCGAGGGCAATCGTCACGATCGCCATCGAGGCGTACTCGATCGCACCCAGTGCCAGGGCTGAGACCGGTGCCACGCCCGTCAGCAGCCGAGCAGCCGGTGCGGCCGGGGTGGCGAGGACCACCACGTCGAAGTGCTCCTCCACCTCGGCGATCGTCGGCCCACTGAGCACGACCCACCCGCCCCGATCGCCGGACGAGGCCGCCCGGATCCCACGGACCGTCGTCCCGGTCCGTACCTCGACGCCGCGCTCGCGCAGCCGCTCAGTGAGGATCAGCGGCAACGACCCGACGCCGGTGGTGAGGGAGGCAAAGACCGGCGCCGCAGCTCCCGTGCCGGTGCCCAACCCCGGCCCCTGCCCCTGCCCCTGCCCCTGCCCCTGCCCCAATCCTGTCCCCGCTCCTGTCCCTGACCCGGCCGTGGC
>JBDTAU010000210.1:0-2507 GCA_039924465.1 Dermatophilaceae bacterium | reverse complement strand
GTCCGGGGTCTGCGAGCCGCCGGGCCCGTCGAAGTGCGCGGCCCCCTCGAGCAGAGCGGGGAAGTGGGAGCGGATTGCCGCGACGTCATAGGCCATGGCCGATCCTCTCAGGGTGGTGCGTCGCTTCGCGATCAGGCCGTATGCCGCTGGGTGGGCTGGTCGTGCACCCGTGGTCCCAGCCGGGCCCTGTCGCGATGACGTCGTCGAAGGGTTCAGGTTCAGGGAGTGTCGTTGTGCGGCAAGGCGTTCGGGTGTCGGGTGGTGAGCACCTCGAGCAGGAGGCGATGGATCGGGACCGGCACGCCGGCGGCCTCGCCCAGGCGCACGACGGCTCCGGTCCAGGCGTCGAGCTCGGACGGCCGGTCGCCGAGGAGGTCTCGCTGCAGGGAGGAGGTGGCCTCGGCCGGCTGGTCATCGAAGAAGGCAAGGGTGCCGGGCACGATCGCAGCGGGCAGGGAGACCCCCTGAGCGGCGGCGAGCGCCTTGATCTCGCGCATCGCCTCCTCGAGGAGCGAACGGCGACGGGGCGCGACGCGCAGGTCACCGACGCTGGCGTCGAGGGCAGCGCCCAGGCTGCCGAAGGGCACGATGAAGAGGAACTTCGACCACAGCTCGGCCCAGATGTCGGTGGGCGCGGTCGTTGCTGCGTGAGCATCGGTCAGGGCGGCGCGCAGGGCGCTCACGCGCTCGGACGGGCGGTTGTCCCACTCCGCGAAGGACAACGAGGCCGGCCCGCCGCTGTGCCGGATCCGGCCGGGTGCCTCGATCCGGGCGAAGATCTTGGCGATGCCCGGCAGCACCGCGGACTCCCCGACGGCAGCCGCCACCTGGGCTGGTGCCTCGACCCCGTTCTGGGTCGTCAGCACCGCGGTGTCCGGGCCCACCATCGGGGCTAGGGCGGTGATGGCCGGCCCGAGCTGCCAGGTCTTGACCCCGAGCAGCACGACGTCGACGGGCCCGACCTGCGCCGGGTCGTCGGTGGCGGCAGCGGGCGCCACCGTGAAGTCGCCGGCGACGCTGGAGACCACGAGGCCATCACGCCGGATCGCCCCGAGATGCGCGCCGCGGGCGATGAACGTCACGTCGTGCCCGGCCGCTGCGAGCCGACCTCCGAAGTACCCGCCGACCCCTCCTGCTCCGAAAACACCGATCTTCACGAGAGTCTCCCCACCCAGATCCGATCCGGGCGCGGACGCACCCGGCACTGGGTCCACCATCGCAGCCATGGTGCAGGTCCACAATCGAAGACGCAAGACTCGATGGTGTGGAACTTCACCCACGTGGGTGGGTCCGTGAAGTTCCACGGGAGCACGGACCTGACGCGGCTACGCTGCGAGGTCCGCGAGACCGTCCGGGTCGGTGACCACGACCTCACGACCGTGCACGGACACCAGCCCGGCCCGGGCCAGGCCGGTGAGCTTGCGGCTCAGCGTCTCGGGCGTCGTGCCGAGCAGGGAGGCGATGTCCTTGCGGGCGAGCGGCAGGCGGATCGTGATCCGGCCGTCGACCCGGCGGCTCGGTAGGTCGAGCAGGTAGCCGGCGAGCCGGGCCTCGACCTCGGCCGTGCTCTGGTCGGCCACCATCTTGTCGGTCTCGTCGAGCCGGGACACGACCGCGTGCAGCATCCGGATGGCGATGTCGGGATACTGCACGACCAGCGCGCGCAGGTCCCGGTGGTCGAAGCTGCACAGCTCGACATCGGTCAGGGCGGTCGCGGTGTGCTCCGGCCTCGCGCCGGTGACGAAAGCCGACTCTCCGGCGAACTCGCCCGCCTCGAGCACCCGGATCATGCGGTCCTGACCCGTCGGGGCCAGGTGCGAGATCGCGACCCGGCCCCGGTGCAGGACGAGCAGGTGGGACACGTCGTCACCGGGGCGGTGGATCAGCTCGCCGCGGGAGCGTCGGATCGGGTGGGCGAAGCCGGCCACCTCGTCCTGCTGGTGGGGGGTCAGGCCGGCAAAGAGCGGCACGACCCCGACACAGGACGTCCCGGGCGGGTGACTCATGCGACTGGCTCCTTCTCCTCGAGGACCCTGCTGCCCTCGAGGTGCTCACTGTCAGTGACCTGCTAGACCTGCTAGACCTGCTCGACCTGCTCGACCAATTCAACCCGACCCGGCCCCTGGAGGCGGACCAGACGCAGGGCGTTGAGGATGACGATCAACACGCTGATCTCGTGGACCAGCATGCCACCGGCGAGCGCGACGAGGTGCAGCAGCACGGCAGCGACGAGGACCAGCACGGTTCCCAGCGCCAGGGCGGTGTTCTGCTCCATCACCCGCACGGTCGCACGAGCCATCCGCCGGGCAGGGGCGAGCTGGTCCAGCCGGTCGGTCATGAGCACGACGTCCGCGACGGCGGGGGTGAGCGGCATACGGCGTGCGGTGGCCTCGGCGACGATGGCGCCGCGTGCGCGACTCCTGGGCCTCCTTGACGAGCTCGATGATGTGGGCGAAGGTCGTGTCGTCCCCGACCCGGTCCGCCTCGGTCTTCATGATGCAGCTGGG
>JBDTAU010000209.1:0-3056 GCA_039924465.1 Dermatophilaceae bacterium | reverse complement strand
TCGGGCACGAGCCCGGGGGTCACCCCGACGAACACCTCGTCGCGGCTGCGCCACCACTTCACCCAGACGACGAGCGCCGCGAGGACCACCGGGACGGCTCCGAGCAACCCCGCCCCGAGAGCGACGTTGCGGTCGACGAGCGCCGACACAGCGGCATACGGCATGGTCGTTCCTCGGGTCGGCGGGGAGTCGATCGGTGGTGCGCGTGCGGAAGGCGGGCGAGGCAGGGCAGAGTGTTCCACATGGAGCCCGTCTACACCCCGGTCATCACCGTCGCGCGAGGCCTCTTTGCCCTGCAGGGCCTGAAGTTCACCAAGGTCGGTGAGGATCACGTCCCGAGGACCGGTGGGGCGGTCATGGCCATCAACCACACCGGCTACATGGACTTCACCTTTGCCGGTCTGGCCGCGCGGAAGTCCAAGCGGCTCGTTCGCTTCATGGCCAAGGACGTGGTCTTCGACCACCCGATCAGCGGCCCGCTCATGCGGGGGATGAAGCACATCCCGGTCGACCGCACTGCCGGGACCGCGTCGTACCACGCGGCCGTGGAGGCCCTGCGAGCCGGGGAGATCGTCGGCGTGTTCCCCGAGGCGACGATCTCGCGGTCCTTCGAGCTCAAGGAGTTCAAGCACGGAGCCGCCCGGATGGCGATCGAGGCGGGGGTCCCGATCCTGCCGGTGATCATCTGGGGGTCGCAGCGGGTCTGGACCAAGGGTCACCCGAAGCGACTCGGGCGCACCAACACCCCGATCATCCTGTCGGTCGGCGCGCCGGTGGCCGCTCCCGCGGGTGCCGACCCGACCGAGCTGACGGCGCAGTACAAGGCGGTCATGGCGCAGTTGCTCGAACAGGCTCGGGCTGGGTACGAGCCGTTGACCGGCCCCGACTTGAAGTACCTACCGGCGAGCCTGGGCGGCACCGCCCCGACGCTGGCCGAGGCCACTCGGATGGATGAAGCGGACGCGGCCGCTCGACTGCGCCAGGCGGCCGAGCGTCGGGCGGCGCAGCAGCGCGCGGAGCGGGAGTCCGGCGGTCGCCGGGACAGCAGTGGCCGGACCGGCAGCACGAGTTGACGCGGGCCGCCCCGCTAACCTTCGGCCATGGCACGACAGGCTCGACAATGCGTTCCGGAGGGGTCGACGCCAGATCCCGCGGTCCAAAAGCTCCGGATCCGCTACGCAAAGCGTGGTCGGCTGCGCTTCACCTCGAGTCGTGACTTCCAGCGCTCGCTCGAGCGGGCGCTGCGCCGGGCCGGCGTGCCGATGGCCTTCTCCGCGGGCTTTCACCCGCACCCGAAGATCAGCTATGCCAACGCGGCCGCGACAGGGACGGCGAGCGAGGCGGAATACGTCGAGATCTCGGTGACGCAACGGGTCGACCCCGGGTCAGTCCGCGTCGCGCTCGATGAGGCGCTGCCCGTGGGCCTGGACATCGTCGAGGTCGTCGAGGCGGGCCCGGGGGCGCTCGCGGACCGGCTCCAGGCGAGCGACTGGTTGCTCGAATTCGCCGGTCTGGACCGGCACCGACTCGACGCGGCGGTAACCCTGCTGCTGGGGCGTGAGACAGCCGAGGTGACCCGGATGACCAAGTCCGGCGCCCGAACTTTCGACGTCCGCGGGGCGATCGTGGCGGCGACCGTGATGGCTGCCGGGTCGGGGCGGGATGGCGTGATCAGGGAGGGAATCTCCGAGGGCAGCGCCGTGCCCACCACGCCGCCCGGGCCAGACTGTGCGATACTTCGCGTGGTCGTACGGCACACCACACCTGTCGTTCGCCCCGACGACATTCTGACCGCGCTGCGTGAGATAGCTGATCTGCAGCCGCCGCGTTCGCCCTTGGTGACGCGATTGGCACAGGGACCGCTCGACATCGCAACCGCGAGGGTGGCTGATCCATTGGCTGCCGACAAGAAGGCCGACGGCATGTGATCACGGTGCCGCGCTCCGCGCGAACCGAGGTCAGATGTAGCAAGACGACTTCCGTCCCGCCGCGTGAGCGGTGGGGCGACTGCAACCGCGCTCGTGCGGTGTTGACGGCCTCGGCCGAGTGTGGGTCGCACCGCACCTGCCGAAAGGCGCCCCATGACAACCAGCGACCAGAACTCCATGGATGAAGGTCTGTTCAACACCGGACCGGACGTCCCGCCTGGTGAGACCCCCCCCGAGCAGCACGACACCGAGCAGGGCCGCACCGAGCCAGCCAGCCCGGATGCTGCCCCGCCGGCTGCTGAGGCAGCCGCTGAGACCGCGGCTCCGGCTCCGCGCAAGCGAGCCCGGCGGGCGACCAGGAAGGCTGCCGCGGTGGCCCAGGCCGTTCCGTCGGCCACCCCCGTGAATCAGGACGGCCCCGACGCCAGCGCTCCGACTGGTGCGACATCTGACGACGTGCAGACCTCAGAAGCCGCAGCGCGGGGCGAGGCGCCCTCAGCAGAGGTGGCCCCGGTGGCCCCGGTCAAGAAGGCAGCCCGGAAGCGGGCGCCGCGCAAGAAGGCCACGGCGGCGGCGACGTCGACGAGCAGCGAGCCGGCGGCCCCCACCGCCGAGGTCAGCGACGGGCCCGAAGCCGATGCGGCCGAGTCCGAGACCGTGGAGTCAGCGACGGTGTCGTCCGAGGCGGTCGCGCTACCTGAACTGGTTGGCACCGGGTTCGTCGAGGAAGAGGCCGACCCGGCAGCGACCGAGGGCGACGAAGAGGCAGCAGCGGCACCCGCCGTGCCGAGCTTCAGCGTGCTGTTCCAGCCGCCGGAGTTGCCCGCCGCCGCGCCGACCCGCCGGACGCGTCGCCGTGCCGAGCCGGTTCCGGAGGAGCAGGCTCCTGACGACCGGGCCCCGGCGGGCCCCGGTTCAGATGATGGTCCTGGTGATGGTCCAGATGATGGCTCTGCCGCTGCCCACGACCGAGACGCCGACCGAGACACTGACCATCGGGACCGACACCACCACCGGGACGCTGACCACCGCGACACTGACCACCGCGACCGGGACGCAGCAGAGCCGGGTGATGACGTCCCTGACGGTGCCCCTGAGAACGGCCCGAGCACTGACGACGGCGCAGAC
>JBDTAU010000208.1:0-2826 GCA_039924465.1 Dermatophilaceae bacterium | reverse complement strand
GTCGTCCCCGCAGACCGTGCGGAGGCGAAGAAGCGGACCTCGTCGAGCGGGAAGTCCCGCTCCTCCAGCAGGGCCCGCATGACCCGGCCGACCTGACCTGTTGCTCCGAAGACTCCAACGCGCATGGGACCTAGGTTACGACGGCCCCGCGGCTTCCCCCGAGGCTGTCCACCTGCCGGGTCGGCCGCAGTGAATCTCCACCACCGGCGCTCCGAGCCTCAGTCGCTGACGCTCCCTCGATTCTCACGGTCGGAGTTCGCATGGATCGCGTCCCGCACATACTCCGCCAGCCCCGGCTCCAGGTCCTCGTACGTCTTGGTGAAGCGCGGGTCCGAGACATAGAGATCCCCCAGCCCCCGGTGGAACTCGTGCGAGCAGTCATAGAAGCCGTCGTTGATCTGACGGCGAGCCCGCTCGGCCGCATCCATCGCGGCCTCGCTCGTCGCCGGCTCCCCGGCCCGCTTGGCCGTGACGAAGGCGCCGTTGACGTCGTCCATCTCCGTCTTGACCTGCTCCCAGTCGGCCTTCGTGTAGTGGGACGTGCGCGACTCCGACTGCTGCCACACCTCCGTGTCGCCCCAGCGCTGCTGCGCCTCGTCCTGGTACTCGTCGCTGAAGCCGTCCCCGAAGAGGTCTCTCATCTCCTGGTGTGTGGCGGGCTGGTCACTCATGTCTGCCTCCAAGGCTCGATCGATGGCCGTGACGAGTTCACTGAGCTCGTCCAGCCGGGTCAGGACCGCAGCACGCTGGCGCCGCAGGTGATCCCGGGCGTCGGAGCCGTCCGCCAGCAGCGTCGCGATCTCCTCGAGCGGGAGCTCGAGACGTCGATACACGACGACCTGCTGCAGCCGGGCCAGGTCCGCCTCGGTGTAGAGCCGGTAGCCCGCCGCCGAACGTTCGCTCGGGGCGAGCAGGCCGATCCGGTCGTAGTGGTGCAACGTGCGCACCGTCACGCCGAAGTCAGCGGCCACCTGCCCCACCGTCCAGGTGGTCATCTGTTGCGTCCTCGCGGTCATGGAAAGAGCCTCGCCCCTGACGTCGCGTCAGGGTCAAGCCCATCGTGCCGTATGCCGCCCAGCCCTCCCGCCCCGCCACCCCTCGGGTCGATGTATCTGCGCGTCGCATGTGACGCGCAGATACATCGAATGCGGGAGTGGCACCTACGCTGTGCGGATGCATCGTCGCCGCGCGCTGGTCCGCCGCCCTTCGCCCCGCCTCGCCGATGGTCTCGTCACGCACATCGACCGGGCTCCGATGGTCGATGCTGACCTCGCCCTGCGGCAGTGGGAGGAGTATGTGGCCGTCCTCGCGCGCCGCGGCTGGGAGATCCTCGAGGCGCCGCCGGCCGACGAGTGCCCGGACGGGGTCTTCATCGAGGACCAGGTCCTCGTCTACGGCGACGTCGCGGTGCTGTGCCGGTCCGGGGCTCCCGAGCGTCGGCGCGAGCAGACCGGGCTGCGGGAGCTGCTCGAGGCGGCCGGGTATCACTGCGTGCCGATCGAGGCACCCGGCACGCTGGACGGTGGCGACGTGCTCAAGTGGGGCCGCACCGTCTGGGTCGGGCAGGGCGGTCGCACCAATGCTGCCGGGCTCGCCCAGCTCGAGGCCGCCCTCCCCGGCGGGGTCACGGTGATGGGAGTGCCGGTCACCAAGGTGCTGCACCTGAAGTCGGCAGTCACCGCGCTGCCCGACGGCACGATCCTCGGCTACCCGCCCCTCGTGGACTCGCAGTCGGTCTGGACGGCGTTCGCCGCGGTCCCCGAGGAGCCGGGTGCACACGTCGTCCTGCTCGGGGGCCAGTCGGTGCTGCTGTCTGCCGCCGCCCCGCGCACCGCCCGGGCCCTGCGTCAACGGGGCCTCGACGTGACGACGGTCGACATCTCGGAGTTCGAGAAGCTCGAGGGCTGCGTCACCTGCCTCTCGGTCCGGCTCCGCGGCTGAGGCCCCTGAGTCCTGGGCAGTCATACATTTGAGGTAGTCCCGGGTCCCACCGTCGCAGGTCGCCACATCCGCCCCCGTGTTGGACGCTCAGGGGATGGATGCACCCGTTGTCACGTTCCTCGGGCACGCTGGCCTCCGAATCGATGCCCCCGACCTGACGATGCTCTGCGACCCCTGGGTCTCCCCGGGCGGCACGTTCCTCGGGTCCTGGTTCCAGTTCCCGGACAACTCGCATCTGCGCCGCCCAGACCTGCTCGACGCGGACTGGGTGGCGATCTCGCACGAGCACCTCGACCACCTGGACCTGCCTTTCCTCGCAGGCTTGCCGGCGCGGGTGCGCCTGGTCATCCCGCGCTACCCGGCCCCCGAGATGTACAACCGGATCCGCAAGGCCGGGATCGACAACGTCGTCATCGAGCTCGACAGCTGGGAGCGCTTCCCCCTCAACAGCCGCGGCGACTGGATCACGGTGATCCAGGAGCAGTCGCCGATGTGTCACGACTCGGCGATCCTCATCTCCGTCGCGGGACAGGCGATCCTGCACACCAACGACGCCCGGCTGAGCGTGGCCCAATTGCGCAGAGCCGCAGCGGAATGCGGGGGGCAGATCGACCTGATGGGGGTGCAGATGTCCGGGGCCTCGTGGCACCCGGTCTGCTACGAGTACCCGCCCGACGTGATGGCCCGGATCAGCGCCGACAAGCGGATCGGGAAGTTCAAGTCGGTCAGCCGGCTGCTTCGCTCCGCCCCTCCGAGGATCGCCCTGCCGTATGCCGGACCGCCGTGCTTCCTCGATCCAGCTCTGGACCGCTTCAATGCCGGGAGGCACCCGCCGGGGATCTTCCCCGACCAGGGCCAGGCCGCGGCGTTCCTGTGCGAGCGCCT
>JBDTAU010000207.1:0-2736 GCA_039924465.1 Dermatophilaceae bacterium | reverse complement strand
ACGCCCGCGCCCTCCTCGTCGTCGACAACACCTTTGCGACCTCCTACCTGCAGCAGCCGCTCGCCCTCGGCGCCGACATCGTCACCCAGTCGACGACCAAGTACAGCGGCGGGCACAGCGATGTCGTCGGCGGTGCGGTCGTCACGGCCAAGGAGATCACGGTCGCGGGATTCGAGGACGCGGAGGAGCGGATCGCCTTCCACCAGAACTCGATCGGCGGCATCGCCGGGCCCTTCGACTCGTGGCTGACCCTGCGCGGGCTCAAGACGCTCGCCGTGCGGATGGAGCGGCACTGCGACAACGCGGAGAAGGTGGTCGACTTCCTCACCGGCCACGACGGGGTCTCGTACGTCTACTACCCGGGCCTGCCGACACACGTCAACCACGACGTGGCCGCGCGCCAGATGAAGCGCTACGGCGGCATGGTCTCCTTCCGGCTGAGCAAGGGCGAGGACGCGGCGGTCAAGGCCTGCGCTGCCGTTCAGCTCTGGACGCTCGGAGAGTCCCTGGGCGGGGTCGAATCGCTCATCGAGCACCCGGCCCGCATGACTCACGCCTCGGTCGCCGGGACCGAGCTCGAGGTGCCGGGCGACCTGATCCGACTCTCGGTCGGTATCGAGGACGTTGATGACCTCATCGCGGACCTGCGCGACGCACTGGACATCCACGGCTGACCAATGAGTGAGTGGTGACGATCCTCGCGGTCGACTTCGGGTCGACCTTCACCAAGGGCGTCCTGCTGAGCGGTGGCGGAGCGGTCCTCGGGACGGCCTCGACGCCAACGAGCGCCACCGCCGGGTGGGGCGGTGACATCCTCGACGGTTACCGCACGCTCAGGGATGAGCTCGGGTGCCCGGATGACGCTGTCGTGCACGCCTGCTCGAGTGCCGGGGGAGGCCTGCGGCTGGCCGTCGTCGGCTACGAACGGGTCGTCACCGCGCAGGCCGGGCACCGGGTGGGGCTCTCGGCAGGGGCGAAGGTGGTCCACGTCGCCGCGGGAGCCTTGACGACGAAGGGGGTGAGCGGCATACGGGCTGCTCGTCCGGACATCATCCTGCTCGTGGGTGGCACCGATGGCGGCAACGCTGACGTGCTGCTGCACAACGCCCGGCGCCTGGCGAAGGCGGCCATCGGCGGCTTCGGTGCGCGGGCCGTCCCGATCGTCCTCGCAGGCAACACCGACGCCCGGGCCGCGGCGGCCGCGGCGCTCGCCAGCACCGCGAGGCCGACGATCCTCGCCGACAACGTGTTGCCGAGGATCGGCGTGATCGCTCCCGGGTCGGCCCGCGTCGCCATCCGGGAGGCGTTCCTGCGGCACGTCATCGGCGGCAAGGGACTCTCGCGCGACCCCGCGTTCGCTGCGATGGTGGAGGCCGCGACGCCCGACGTCGTGTTGCGCGGCGTCGAGGTGCTCGCTGACCTCACGCAGGGCGACGTGTTGGTGGTCGACATCGGGGGAGCGACGACGGACGTCTACTCGTGCATCACGCCCGAGGGTGAGGATGCGACCCTCGCCAAGCAGGTCGTCGCCCCGCTCTGGCACGCGCGCACGGTCGAGGGTGACCTCGGGATGAGGTGGAACGCCGAAGGGGTCCTCGAGGCGGCCGAGACCGAGCACCTCCTTGACCCCCGCTCGAACGCGGGAGAAGAACTGCGGGCGTATGCCGCTCACGTCCACACGCACCCCGGCTCACTCCCTGAGCGCGAGACCGAGCACCGCCTCGACCTCGACCTGGCTCGACTCGCGGCGCTGGCTGCGGTGCGTCGACATGCGCGGCCTGCAGGCCCGACGGAGTCTCCCCGGCCGTTGGCGAACGTCAGCACTGTGGTGGGGTCGGGAGGGGTGTTGCGTTACGCGAGCCGGGCGGGGCAGGACAGCGTGCTGGGCGCGATCATCGGCGACCATGCGGGTGGGTGGAAGGTGCCCCGCTCAGCGGAGGCGCGTGTCGATGCGGACTACCTGCTCTTCGCCGTGGGGCTGCTCGCGGGTCGGGAGGCTGGACTCGCGCGAGCGGTGGCTGCGCAACTCTGACCATGGGGCCGACCGGCCAGGTCGGCGTTGTGGACGGGACGGGACACGGGCCGACCCCCCGGAAGGAGCCGACCCGTGGGGGCCCGCATTGAAACTGCGCAGTGGCGGCGGATGCGGTGCCCGGGTCAGGCGACGTAGGGCTTGGCCGCGAGGATCTTGACGTCGATGGTCTTGCCGTTGGGGGCGAGGTAGCTCGTCTGCTCGCCGACGCTCTTGCCATGGATGGCCGAGCCCATGGCCGACTTCTCGGAGAAGACCTGCAGGTCGGACCCGTCCGCGATCTCGCGGTTGCCGAGCAGGAAGGTCTCCTCGCCACCGAACATCTCGACGGTGACGAGCATCCCCGGCTCGACGATCCCATCGTCGGGGGGCGTCTCGCCGATGACGGAGTTATGCAGCAGCTCGGTCAGCTGACGGATGCGGGCCTCCATCTTGCCCTGCTCCTCGCGTGCTGCGTGATAGCCGCCGTTCTCCTTGAGGTCACCTTCCTCCCGAGCCTCCTCGATCTTGCGGGCAATATCGAGACGGCCCTCGCCGGACAGCTGGTCCAGCTCAGCCTTGAGACGGTCGTAGGCATCCTGAGTCAGGAAGCCTGCAGCTGTATCGGTCACGGTAGAACTCCTTGGAAGTACCGACGCCCACGCGGTGCTCGCGTGGGCGCACGTGCTAAAAACCGGAAGGGCCCGACCTGTTGCCACTCTGAC
>JBDTAU010000206.1:0-3196 GCA_039924465.1 Dermatophilaceae bacterium | reverse complement strand
GCCGACGAGACAGTGGCCCGGGTCGGGATGCGCGTCAACACGCCGGAGGCGGCCGACATCGCGATCGTGCGCCTTGCAGCGCCGTTCGCTCCACGCTCCGACCTCTTCCTCGAGTCGCGGTTTCATCAGGGCTCGCTCGATTTCCCGCCGGGCCTGATCGCACGGCTGGCCAGGCTAGCCAATCACTGTCCGGTGATCGTCGACATCACTCTCGATCGGCCGGCCGTCCTCACGCCGCTCCTGCCCGTCGCGGCTGGGATCGTCGGCAACTACGGCACCTGCGACGACGCGCTGCTGGACGCGCTGACTGGCGTCATCGTTCCCGTCGGGCGACTCCCCTTTGACCTGCCACGCTCGATGGATCAAGTACGCCGGCATCTCGAGGATGTGCCCGGACTTGACGACCCGCTGTTTTCCTTCGGGCATGGTCTGGCCCTATCTTTCACCGGGCCCGCACCGCAGTAGCGGTGGTGGGGACGTCCCAATTCCCACGGCGTACGGATCGGTTGCTGCGGTGTGTGGAACTGCCAAGCTTTCGGTGAGTTCCGAGACGTTTAACTCGGGAGATCGCGGCGGGAAGACTTTGTCCGTCTGACGCGACGTCGAGGGCGGCGTCAAGGGCTGATAGGCCCTGCGGGGGCCATGCGCCGCGCTCCATGGCCCCCGCAGTACACAATGGTCACGCAGCACCGCGACCATCGAGCGAACGGCGGACCCATGGACATCACCGAGATCATCGCCCACCAGCACATGGAGCAGCGCCGCATGTTCGGCATGCTGGAGGAGTGGCCCCGCGATGATCAGGAGGGCTTGGCCGCGGTCTGGAAGCGCCTCGAGATCTTGCTCGAGACCCACGCGGAGGCCGAGGAGAAGTACTTCTACCCCGAGTTGGTCAAGCTCGGCACTGGCGGTGCTGACGCCGACTCGGCACAGGAGGAGGTCGAGGACGCGATCAAGGACCACAACGACATTCGCAAGGCCATCCGCAAGGTGGGCCGGTGCAAGACCGGGTCAGCTGCGTGGTGGACCGCGGTCACCGACGCCAACGTCTACAACAGCAAGCACATGGCTGAGGAGGAGCGCCAGGACCTCGCCGACTTCCGCCAGCAGGCGACCCTCGAACTGCGGCATGAGATCGCGGTGCGTTTCCTGCGCTACGAGTCGGTCAAGGCGTCCGCCGGGATCGCCCCGAAGGACAAGGACCCCGACGCCTACGTCGAGGCGCAGCAGCGCAAGCCCACGTCGACCACGGCCAAGGCTGCATCCCGGAAGAAGGGCCGGAAACCGGCCAAGAAGGCCGCCTCCAAGACGGCCTCCAAGGCTGCGGCCGAGTCCGACTGAGCGGCACGCCCACTCCTTGCGGGCTCCCGGTCGGGCACGGGACATTGCCAACAGCTACGGTGCAGATAGACGTTCCCACCGGATCAGGAGCTTGCCCATGCATCGCACGCTGAGCGAGGAGGACGCGGCGTTCCAGCAGCGCATGCGTACCTTCTTCACCACCGAAGTCCCCCAAGACATCCGCGACCGTTGGCAAGCCGGCGGCGAGGTCGAGGCGGAGGACGTGCGGACCGTCCAACGGATCCTCAATGCCGCCGGCCTCGCCGTGCCGGGGTGGCCGGTGGAGTTTGGCGGCGAGGACTGGAGCAACCTGCAGCGGCACATCTACCTGCAGGAAATGCAGTCGGCGTCGGTGCCGCCCCCACTGGCCTTCAACGTCAACATGGTCGGCCCCGTCATCGCCGCCTTCGGCTCGCAGGAGCAGAAGGAGCGCTTCCTGCCGCCGACGGCCAACCTCGACATCTGGTGGGCCCAGGGCTTCTCCGAGCCCGAGGCCGGCTCCGACCTCGCCTCCCTGCGGACCACCGCGGTGCTCGAGGGCGACGAGTGGGTCGTCAACGGACAGAAGACCTGGACGACGCTCGGGCAGTATGCCGACTGGATCTTTGTCCTCGTGCGGACCGACCCGGCTGCGCCCAAGAAGCAGATGGGCATCTCCTTCCTCCTCCTTGACCTGGCCACGCCCGGCGTCACGGTTCGCCCGATCCAGCTGATCGACGGCGGTCACGAGGTCAACGAGGTCTTCTTCGACAACGTCCGCGTGCCGGCCGATCAACTCGTCGGCGAGGTCAACAAGGGCTGGGACTACGCGAAGTTCCTCCTCGGCAATGAACGCGTCGGAGTGGCCCCGGTTGGCTCGATCAAGCGAAAGCTCGCAGACGCCAAGGGATTTGCTCAGTCGATCGCCACCGACGACGGCACGCTGCTGGACGACCCGCACATCGCCACCCGGATCGCTGAGCTCGAGACGCAGGTCATGGCGCTTGAACTGACGGTGCTGCGCGTCGCCGCCGGATCCAAGGAAGGCAAGCCGGATCCGGCATCCTCGATCCTCAAGTTGCGCGGCAGCCAACTCCAGCAGGAGGTGCTCGAGCTGGTCGTCGACCTGGCTGGCCCGTCCGGCCTGCTGTGGGACGCCGGTGATGGCAGTGAGCTCGAGGGCTGGACCGGCAAGGCCACCCCGACCTACCTGAACTTCCGCAAGGCATCGATCTATGGAGGGTCCAACGAGGTGCAGCGACAGATCATCTCGTCCGGGATCCTCGGACTGAGGGGCTGACCATGGACTTCACCATCGATTCAGAGCAGCGGGCCCTGCGCGACGCGGCGGCCGATCTCGCGGCGCGGCACACACCAGACTACGGATCGGGTCACGTGAGCGTCGGCCCCGCCGACCACGACCCCGCGACCTGGGCCGCCCTCGCGGAGCTGGGCGCGCTCGGCCTGCCCTTCTCCGAGGAGGCCGGCGGCTTCGGCGCCAGTCCGGTCGAGGTCTCCCTCGTCGCCGGCGAACTCGGCCGTGCCGGGGTACACACCGCCTACGCCGAGGCACTCGTGGCAGCTTCGCTGCTCGTCGACGGCGAACAGACCGAGGTGCTCGGTGCGGTGGCCGATGGCTCCGTCCTCGTGATCCCCGCCCTGGCCGAGCCCGGGCGGGCCTGGTCACTCACCGCCTCCACGGTCACCGCGAAGGGCTCCGGATCCGACCCCGACGGGTGGACCCTCACGGGTGTCAAGGAGCCGGTCCAGTTCGTCGCCGCCGCCTCGCACGTGGTCGTGCCGGCCCAGACCCCGGACGGCCTCGCCGTCTTCCTCGTGGAGGGCCCGAAGGTCACTGCCAACGGTCGAGTCGAGT
>JBDTAU010000205.1:0-2861 GCA_039924465.1 Dermatophilaceae bacterium | reverse complement strand
TCTCCATCGTCTTGTCGACGGTGCGCTCTTCGGTATCCGGGTCGAGGATGACCATGAGTTCGTACTGACGCATGCTTCTAACCCACCTCCTTCGGTCTTGGCGGTCACGAGTCTCTCCCGTGACAGGAGGGTTGCAAACGTTCCGCCGAGCACAGCCTCGCAGACTTCACCGACAGGGGGTCGGTCTTATCCACAGGGGCACCCGGCGAACTCGCTCAGACTACCCGGCTCCGCGGCCTACACCGAATCGGCGACCAGGCCCGGGGCGATCGGGGTCCACCGGGACCAGGCCGACCCATTGCCGCCGCCCGGCGGGGGAGTCTACGTTCGAAGGGACCACCGCCGACCCGTCGGGAGCCGCCATGGGCATCAACGTCGTCGCCACCATCAGCGCCAAGCCCGGCTCGGAGGACGCCGTTCGCCAGGCCATGCAGGGCATCGTCACATCCAGTCGGCCCTCGCCACGCTGGGCACCGAGTTGGCCGCGCCGCCGGCCATCCACCCACTGACCCCGCTCGACGTCCGCTCCAACACCTAGGTGATCCGGACCAGCACCCGGTCCTCGGCATCGGTCATGACGCCGGCCAGGTCATCCTGCTCCTGCTCGGGCCCCCCCTGGCCATCCCGTCGGTCCCGGGCCCCCCACCAGACGATGGCAACGAGCCAGAGCACGGCCACGACCCGGAGCATCGCAAAGGTGGAGTACCACGCGGACGGCAACCCGCGATCGGGGACAGTGGTCGCGGCGATGACCAACCAGACGGCGACGAAGTTGAGCGCCTCGGTCGCAGCCCAGACCAGGTGGTCGCGCCACTGCAGGGCGCACCAGGCCACGAGCGGGATGAGCCAGAGCGAGCTCTGCACCGTGAAGGACTTGCCGGTGACGAGCACGATGCCGACCATGACGAGCGAGACCTCGGCGATCGTGGGCCGCCGGACGCTGGACAGGGCCAGGGTCGCCCCAACGCCGATCGCGACGACCCAGCCGAGCACGGCGAGCGCCGTCACGACCCCGGTCGGCATTGCATGGCTACCGAGCTGGGGCAGCAACCATGGCGAGCCATAGCCGGCCGTCGCGTTCCACCAGCCCGAGTACGCGGACCCGGCCGCCTCCGGGTTGAGCAACCAGAGTCCGGCCCAGACTGCGAGCACGATGAGCACCGCGTAGCCGACGGTCCGGCGGTAGTCCCGGAGGTGTCCGGAGCGGAGCGCGAGCAGGCCGATGGCTATGAGGATGAGGACCGGATAGCTGCGGGCACTGATCGCGAGGCCGAGCAGCACCCCGGCTAGCGTCGTGTGCCGTCGTCCCCACGCCCACAGTCCGGCTGCTGCCAGCGCCACTCCCACGAAGTCGGCCGAGAGGAAGAGTGAGAGCGCCACGATGGGCGACAGGGCCACGTGCGCGGCCACGATCGGGTGCCGCGCCGAGGAGGCCACCAGCCAGATGACGGCGAGCAGGAGCACCGTCAGGACGGCGGCCCACAACGCGAAGTACCAGGCGATCCGGGTGCCCGCACGGCCGTCGGGGACCAGCGAGGCCATGGCCGTCAGGAGCAGCCCGGTCAGCGGCGGCTGGCCCGTCACCGGGGCCCCGGACCCGCCCTGCAGGAAGGCCCCGAGTCCGGCGTCGACGTTCGCGTCGCGGAAGGTGCTCGGCAGGTCTGCGTAGCAGGCGTTCCAGAACTGTCCGGCCCCGGTCCAGTGGGTCCGCAGGCACGGCACCCGCAGCAGCACCCCGAAGCCGACCGGGATGGCGGCGAGCGCCGAGAGGAGCGCGGCCGTGACGGCCCAGGGCAGCTTCCCGGCCGGGGCATACCGTCCCCGCGGACCCCCGATCACCTCGGAGGCCGCGACGAGGACGGGGTCAGGTTTCACCCGCCGCCCACCGGCGGTGTGGGGGTCGGTGACTTCCCGGCCTTGGGCGGCTGAGTAGTCGTGGGCTGGGTCGTGGGTGGCTTGGTCTTCGTCGGGGCCGGCGGCGTGGTCGGTGGCGGCGGGGTCGTCGTCACGGGAGCGGTCGTCTCCGGAGCCGTCGTCTCCTGGGTCGTCGGTGCCGTCGTCGGTGCCGTCGTCGGTGCCTCGGTCGTCGGCGCGACGTAGGTCGGCGCCGGCGGGGCGGGCGTGTAGGTGGGCTTGGCCGCGTTGTCGCCGAGACCGGCCCGCGGGGGGAAGGCGAGCTTCGGGACCCCGTCGAGGACCGGGGTCATGAAGTCCATGAAGATGTCGGCCGGGACGGTGCCGCCGGTGAGGTTGTAGCCCTCGCTGTTGGTCATCGTCGTCGGGTTGCCGGCCTGGTCCGGCTTGTACATCCCGATCGACACGGCCAGCTGCGGGACGAACCCGGAGAACCAGACCGACTTGTTCTCCTCCGACGTGCCGGTCTTGCCGGCCACGTCGCGACCGAGCCGCTGGAGCTTCGTCGCGGTGCCTCCGGTCTTGACGGTGTAGGTCATCGCGTCCGTCACGTCGGCGGTGATGTCCTTGTCGAAGGCACGCTTCGTCTTGGGTGCGGCCACGTAGCTGAACTGACTGGTCATCGAGCTGACCTTCGCGATGACGTAGGGGGTGGCTCGGACGCCCTGAGATGCAATGGTCGAGTAGGCCGAGGCCATGTCGATGACGTGCGGTGATGACGTGCCGAGGACGTTGGTCAGGGTGTTGTCCAGCCCGGGGGTGTTCGCCGGGATGCCGGCATCGATCGCCGCCTGACGCGTCTTGGCCGGCCCGATCTTCTCGTTGAGCGCCACGAAGGCCGTGTTGATCGAGCGACCGATCATCCGGCGGATGTCGACCTGCCCGTAGGACTCCCGACCGAAGTTGTTGATCGTCAGGTCCCCGCCGAACTTCTGCGGCGAGTTGCC
>JBDTAU010000204.1:0-2890 GCA_039924465.1 Dermatophilaceae bacterium | reverse complement strand
GTCATGGCGCCATTCTCCGGCACCCGCGGCCGCTCATGACGCGAGCTGGTCGAAGCGGCGCAGGATCAGGCCTTCCCGCAGCGCCCAGGGACAGATTTCGAGACGGTCGATGTGCAGCAGGTCCATGGCCGCCTCGGCGACGAGGGCCCCGGCGAGCAACTGCGGGGCCCGGCTGTCCGAGACCCCTGACAGGGTGGCCCGGGCGGCTGCGTCCATGGTGCCGATCTGGGTGACGATGCCCCGCACGTCCTCGCGCCCCAGCGACCGCGGGGCGAAGGGCCCGTGCCCACTCGGCGCGGCCCCGGTCACCCGCGCGAGGGACCGCATCGTCTTGGACGTGCCGACGATCCGGTCCGGAGTGCCTGCCTTGAGCAAAGGGCGCACCTGCTGGGCCAGGACCGCCCGGATGTGCGCGCGCAGGGCCCTGATCGCGACGCGGTCCGGGGGGTCACCGACGAGTTGTTCGCGGGTGAGCCGGCCAGCGCCGAGCGGGAGGCTGAGGGCCACCTCGGGGTCTTCATCGATGCCGGAAGCGAGCTCGAGCGAGCCGCCGCCGATGTCGACGACGAGGAGCCGACCGCTCGACCACCCAAACCAGCGGCGCACGGCGAGGAAGGTCATCCGGGCCTCCTCCTCCCCCGGCAGGACGCCCAACTGCACGCCGGTGTCAGCGTGCACCCGCGCCAGGACCTCGTCCCCGTTGGTCGCCTCCCGGACCGCAGAGGTGGCAAAGCTGAACAGGTCCTCGACCCCCTGGTCCTCGGCCAGCACCAGCGACTCCGCCACGAACGCCACGAGCCGGTCGGCGGACACCTGCGTGATCTCACCCCGGGGAGTGATGTTCTCGGAGAGCCGCAGGTCGCTCTGGTGGGAGAACGCCGGCAGCGGGTGCCCGCCGAGGTGGGCGTCGACCACGAGCAGGTGCGCGGTGTTGGAGCCGACGTCGATGACTCCCAAGCGCATGTGGCCCACTTTACAAGGGGGTAACCGAAGCCCCATGGCCGTATGCCGCTGTCCTCGCTCCCGCGCCCCACCACCTGCCGTCGTGGCCCCGCCTGGCCCCGTCGCGCCGCAGCACCGGCCGTCTATCCGGATCTGCGACTCAGGGTCAGCGAGGCCAGCGCCAGGGCGAGGACGATGAAGCCGAGGACGATCCCGAGGTCGGCCGCCAGGGCCCCGCCCACGTCGACGTTGGTCCCGATCTCCTTCATCGCGTCGACGGCATACGACAGGGGCATCACGCTGGAGAGCCAGTACAAGAAGGTGGGCATGGCGTCGCGAGCCACGAGCAGACCGCACAGCAGGAACTGGGGCAGGATGAACGCCGGCATGAACTGCACGGCCTGGAACTCCGTCCGGGCGAAGCCGCTCGCGAGCAGTCCGAGTGCGGTGCCGAGGACCGCGTTGAAGACGGCGACGACGACGAGCAGCCACCGGGGCCCGGCCGTGTCGAGGCCGCACACCCACACGGCGAAGCCGGTGGCCACGAGCGCCTGGACGGTGGCCAGCACCCCGAAGGCGAGGGCGTAGCCGATCATGAAGTCGCCCTTGCCGATGGGCGTCGTCAGGAGCCGTTCCAGCGTGCCGGACTGACGCTCGCGCAACGTGGCCACCGACGTGACGACGAACATGACCGTCATCGGGAAGACACCGAGCAGGGCCGGGCCGATCGCGTTGAAGATCGGTGTGCCGTTGTAGATCCAGGCGAGCAGGCCGATCATGACGCAGGGCACCACGATGATGAGGGCGATGGTGCGGTGGTCGACCTTGACCTGGCGCAGCACCCGCGCCGCGGTCGCGAGCGTCAGGCCGGCATTCATGATGCTTCCCGCCCGGCATCGTCGGCGTCGATGAGGGCCAGGAAGGCCGCATCGGCATCGACCGCGCCGGTCTGGGTGAGCAGCTCGTCGGGAGTCACATCGGCCAGGACCAGTCCTTCCCGCAGGAGGAGGATCCGGTCGCACCGGGTGGCCTCGTCCATGACGTGGCTCGACACGATGAGGGAGACGCCGCCTGTGGCGAGCCGCCGGAACAGGTCCCACAAGTCACGTCGCAGCACCGGGTCGAGCCCGACGGTGGGCTCGTCGAGGACCAGCAGCGCGGGGCGGCCGATCAGCGCGCAGGCGAGGGAAACCCGGGACTCCTGACCTCCGGACAGGTCCTGCACGAGTTCGTCCGCGCGCGAGTCGAGGTCCACCTCTGTCAGCGTGCGCTCGACCGAGGCAGTGAGTTCGGCCCCACGGAGTCCGACTGCCCGGCCGAAGTAGGTGATGTTGTCGCGGACGGTGAGGTCGGCGTAGACGCTCGGCGATTGCGTGACGTAGCCGACCCGGTCGCGCAGTTGGGGCGACCCGGCCGGCTCGCCGAGCACCGTGACCGTGCCGGACGCGATGACCTGCACCCCGACGATGGAGCGGATCAGCGTCGACTTGCCGGAGCCCGACGGCCCGAGCAGCCCGATGACCTGACCGGCCGGGATCTCGATGGTGAGGTCCGGGATGACGACCCGCTTGCCGCGAACGACACGCAGGTTGCTGATCGCCACCGCCGCACCACCCGTTGTCATGCTCACACCGTATGCCGGCGACCCCGCTCCCAGCCCCGACTTCTGACCCGAACCTCGACAATCCCACCCGGGCCCGATCCCCGTAGGCGATCCGCGCCACCCGACCACGACAATCCCACCCGGGCCCGATCCCGAAGGCGATCCGCGCCGCACGACCACGACAATCCCATCCGGGCCCGATCCCGAAGGCCACCGCTGGGTCAGCCGAGGATGAACTCCGCGACGACCTCACCGAGCTGCTCGCCGGCATCCTCCTGCAGAAAGTGGCCCGCACCCGTGATGACCGGGTGGGTGCGACCTTGGGCGCCGCTCATGCTCCGCTGC
>JBDTAU010000203.1:0-3375 GCA_039924465.1 Dermatophilaceae bacterium | reverse complement strand
CGATGTTGGCGACGTGGCTGTGCAGCGTCAGGCCCTCGACGAACTTCTTGCCGGCCTCGAGGCCACCGGCGATCTCGAAGGCGAGCACGGCTCCGGCGCCGCGGGGCACGTACTTCTGGGCGCGGTCATAGTTGGGGTCACCCGGCAGTGACGCCCAGACGACCTTCTCCACCTGGTCGTGGCCCTGCAGGAAGGCAGCCACCCGGTGCGCGTTCTCGAGGTGCCGCTCGACTCGCAGGCTCAGGGTCTCGATGCCCTGGCCGATGAGGAAGGCGTTGAACGGCGAGATCGCCGGGCCGAGGTCGCGCAGCAACTGGACCCGGGCCTTGAGGATGAAAGCGAGGTTGACCCCGAAGGCGCCGTCCTTGCCGAGGTCCCGGGCGTAGACCAGGCCGTGGTAGCTCGGGTCCGGCTGGTTGTAGTTGGGGAAGCGCTCCGGGTCCGCGCCGAAGTCGAAGTTGCCCGAGTCGACGATGACCCCGGCGATCGAGTTGCCGTGCCCGCCGAGGTACTTCGTCGCGGCGTGCACGACGATGTCGGCGCCGTACTCGATCGGGCGGAGCACGAAGGGCGTCGCGATCGTGTTGTCGACGATGAGCGGCACCCCGACCTCGTGCGCGACCGCTGCCACGGCCTCGATGTCGAGGATGTCGGACTTCGGGTTGGCGACGCTCTCGCCGAAGAAGAGCTTGGTGTTGGGCCGGACCGCGGCGCGCCAGGACTCGGGGTCGGCGGCGTCCTCGACGAAGGTCACCTCGATGCCGAACTTCGGCAGGGTGTGCGCGAAGAGGTTCACGGTGCCGCCGTAGAGCGCGGGGGTCGCCACGACGTGATCCCCGGCCTCAGCGATGTTGACGATCGCGAGGAAGGTGGCGGACATGCCCGAGCTGACCAGCAGGGCCCCGACCCCGCCCTCGAGGGAGGCGACCCGCTTCTCCACCGCGTCCTGGGTCGGGTTCATGATGCGGGTGTAGATGTTGCCCATCTCGGACAGGGCGAAGAGGTTCTTGGCGTGGTCCGTGTCATTGAAGACGAAGGAGGTCGTCTGGTAGATCGGCAGGGCGCGGGCGCCGGTGGCGGTGTCCGCCACCTCCTGCCCGACGTGGATCTGCCGGGTCTCGAAGGACCAGTTGGGGGTGTCGCTCACGATGCAATCCTCGTATGCCGTGTCGGTGACCGAGCAGGCCCGGCGCACCGACGATCTCGGTGCGGGAGAGGTCTCTCCGCGCTTGCCCGTGGACGGCGTCCACGGGCCAGGTCTTCACCCGGGGCACCCCATCGCGGTGGAGGGTTGCCGGCCAGCGAGCCGGGGCTTGACGCTGACACTCATGACCTGGGAGCGATGCTAGGTCGATCGGTCACGATGGGGGACCACGTGTCCTCATGCTGGACACCGGCCTTGAGGAGCTGGGGGCGGCCCGCGACGGACGTGAGCGGCATCCGACGAGTCGTGGCACCCGTCGTGGCATGGCTCACGAGGACGTCCGGAGAGCTCCACTGATGGGTAACATCGGGCCTGTGACGACCCCAGACTTCGACCTGTTCAAGATCAACGACGACCACGAGGCGCTCCGTGAGGCGGTCAGAGCCGTCGCCGAGGACAAGATCGCGCCCTTTGCCGCGGCGGTCGACCACGACATGCGCTACCCGCAGGAGGCCCACGACGCGCTGGTGGCCTCCGACTTCTTCGCGCCGCACGTGCCCGAGGAGTACGACGGGGTCGGCGCCGACGCGCTCGCGACCTGCATCGTCATCGAGGAGGTGGCGCGCGTCTGCGCCTCGTCCTCGCTCATCCCGGCCGTCAACAAACTGGGCTCGTTGCCGGTGATGCTGGCCGGGAACGACGACCTCAAGGCGAAGTACCTCCCGCCGCTCGCGCGCGGCGAGGTGACCTTCTCCTACGGCCTGTCCGAGCGGGAGGCCGGCTCGGACACCGCGGCGATGAAGTGTCGCGCCACGGCGGATGGCGACGACTGGATCCTCAACGGTCAGAAGGCCTGGATCACCAATGCCGGTGTCTCCGAGTACTACACGGTGCTCGCGGTGACCGACCCGGACGGGGCGCGGGGCAACAACGTGAGCGCCTTCGTCGTCGAGAAGTCCGACGCCGGCTTCACCTTCGGGGAGAAGGAGCGCAAGCTCGGCATCAAGGGCAGCCCGACCCGCGAGCTGCACTTCGACCACGTCCGGATCCCCGGTGACCGGATCATCGGCGAGGTCGGCGAGGGGCTCAAGCTCGCGCTGCGCACCCTCGACCACACCCGGGTCACGATCGGGGCCCAGGCCGTCGGCATCGCCCAAGGGGCGCTCGACCAGGCCATCACCTACGTCAAGGACCGCAAGCAGTTCGGCAAGCGGATCGCCGACTTCCAGGGCGTCCAGTTCATGCTCGCCGACATGGCGATGGAGCTCGAGGCCGCCCGGGCGATGGTCTATGTCGCGGCCGCCAAGTCCGAGCGGGGCGACGCCGACCTGGCCTTCTTCGGCGCGGCCGCCAAGTGCTACGCCTCCGATGCCGCGATGAAGATCACCACGGATGCCGTCCAGTTGCTCGGTGGCGCCGGCTACACCCAGGACTTCCCGCTGGAGCGGATGATGCGGGATGCCAAGATCACCCAGATCTACGAGGGCACCAACCAGGTCCAGCGCATCGTCATGGCTCGTCAACTGCTCGCCTGAGCCTTCGCCCCGCCGCACACGGCGCTGCCCGGAGAGCGGGGCTCAGCGGCATACGGAAGCGTCTGCACTTCTCGGGAGCGCCAGCCGATTTTGCGCTCCCCGCGGGGTGCCGGAAGAGCGTTGGCGTGGATCTACGGAATGATGTGGTCACCATGAGCGAATCCGTCGACCCGGCCGCGCTGCCGACCGTCAGTGTCATCGTGCCCGTTCTCAATGAGGAGCGACACCTGCGTGAGGCGGTGCACATGATCCTCGGGCAGGACTACCGCGGTCCGCTCGAGATCGTGCTCGCGCTCGGACCCTCCACGGATCGAACTGGTGAGGTGGCTGCGGACCTGGTGACCCACGACCCCCGGGTACGGACGGTGCCCAACCCCTCGGGGAGGACTCCCGAAGCGCTCAATGCGGCCATCGCAGCGTCCACGGGTGAGGTCGTCGTGCGCGTCGACGGCCACGCGGAGATCCCCGGCGACTACGTGACGGTCGCGGTGCGCGAGTTGATGCGAGTCGGGGCCGACAACGTGGGCGGCATCATGGATGCGCAGGGTGCCGACGACTTCGGCCGCGCGGTGGCCTGCGCGATGCGCAGCACGTTGGGCGTCGGCAACTCCGCCTTCCACGTCGGCGGTCAGGCGGGGGAGGCCGAGAGCGTCTATCTCGGCGTGTTCCGCCGCGCCGCGCTGGAGCGGGTCGGTG
>JBDTAU010000202.1:0-7506 GCA_039924465.1 Dermatophilaceae bacterium | reverse complement strand
GAACCTCGGTGCCCTGTGTCGAGACGGCGACTCCCTGCTCACGGCCCTGACCTCGCTCTCGACCGTGGCTGGCTTTCTTCCCGACATCACCGCCTGGGCCACCACGGGGATGGCCGTGCGACGCACCTTGGTCGACGAGCCACAGGCACCCTCGGAGATCCTCGGCCCGACCGCCCGTTCACTCGGGATCCCGACGTGGTTCTACGGGCACGAGCCACCGAACGTCTTCTGCGACGTCATCGCCAAGTACTTCTCCAACGCCATCCGCGAGGACGGGTTGCTCGGCCGCAGCAACGGCGGCATCGTCGTTCTCCCGGGCGCCGCCGGAACGGTCCAGGAGATCTTCCAGGCCATGACGCCGCTCTACTACGCTCCGGACGACGCGCCGTTGCCGCCGCTCGTTCTGGTCGGACAGGCGCACTGGAGGCAGACCGTCCCGGTGTGGCCCGTCCTTCAGACGATGGCAGCCGGGCGCCGGATGGAGACGGCGATCCACCTCGTCGATGCCCTCGAGGAGGTGCTCCCCCTCCTGCCCACCCCCTGAAGCGAGGTGGCCCCGCACCACCACGTCGGTCGAGTGGCCCCCATAACCACCTCAGTCGAGTGGCCCCGGTAGGCGGCGCGCGTCAGGTACCGCGCAGGACGCCTCCGAGCGCATCCAGCACGGAGCGGTCCTCAATGGTGGCCGGCACGGTCGGGGTGCCCCCGTCGGCGATCTCGCGCATCGTCTTGCGCAGGATCTTGCCCGACCTCGTCTTGGGCAGCCCGGGGACGATGTCGACCTGCCGGAGCGCGGCGACGGCGCCCACCTCGGACCGCACCCGATCCACGAGTTCCTTGCGGATCCGTTCCCCCTCCGTGTCGCCGTCGATCCCGGACTTGAGGACGACCAGCGCCCTGGGGACCTGGCCCTTGAGCGCGTCCTTGACTCCGATCACGGCGCACTCGGCCACCGCCGGGTGACCGGCGAGCGCGGCCTCGATGGCGCCGGTCGACAGGCGGTGCCCGGCCACGTTGAGCACGTCGTCGGTGCGGCCCATGACGAACAGGTAGCCGTCCTCGTCCAGGTAGCCGCCGTCACCGGTCAGGTAGTAGCCCGGATAGGTCGACAGGTAGGACGAGACGAAGCGCTCGTCGTCGTGCCACAGGGTCGGCAACGTCCCGGGCGGCATCGGCATCTTGATGCAGATGGAGCCCTCGATCCCCGGCTCGACCGGGTCTCCCATCCCGTCCAGGACTCGCACGTCATAGCCCGGGACGGCCACGGTCGGCGACCCTGCCTTGATCGGCAGCAACTCGATCCCCTTGGGGTTGCAGGCGATCGGCCACCCGGTCTCCGTCTGCCACCAGTTGTCGATGACCGGGACCCCGAGGGCCGCGGAGGCCCACTCGTAGGTGTCGGGGTCAAGTCGCTCCCCGGCGAGATAGAGGGTGCGGAAGCCCGACAGGTCGTAGTCCGCGAGGAGGGTCGCCGACGAGTCCTCCCTCTTGATCGCCCGGAAGGCCGTCGGGGCGGTGAAGAGGGCCACGGCGCCGTACTCGGCGATGACCCGCCAGAAGGCCCCCGCGTCCGGGGTGCCGACCGGCTTGCCCTCGTAGAGGACGGTGGTCGCCCCGGTCAGCAGCGGGCCGTAGACGATGTAGGAGTGGCCGACGACCCAGCCGACGTCGCTCGCGGTGAACAGCGTCTCCCCGGGCGCGACGTCGTAGAGGTTCTCCATCGACCACCGCAGCGCCACCGCGTAGCCACCGCTGTCGCGGTAGATGCCCTTCGGCTTACCCGTGGTGCCGGAGGTGTAAAGGATGTAGAGCGGGTCGGTCGAGGCGACCGGCACCGGGTCGGCACCGGCGAGCGCAGCCGGACCTGACTCGAACTGCGCCCAGTCGAGGTCGCGCTCCCCCATCTCGGCGACCAGCTGCTCCCGCTGGAGCACCACACACGCGTCCGGCTGATGCGAGGAGCGCTGGATCGCCTCGTCGAGGAACGGCTTGTAGGGCACGACGCGGGACGGCTCGACACCACAGGACGCGGAGAGGACCACCTTGGGCTCGGCGTCCTCGATCCGCGCGGCGAGCTCCTGGGGCGCGAAGCCACCGAACACGACCGAGTGGATGGCGCCGATCCGCGCGCACGCGAGCATCGCGATGACCGCCTCGGGCACCATCGGCATGTAGATGACCACCCGGTCACCGCGCCCGACACCGAGCCCCTGCAAACCGCCGGCCACGGCGCGGACGCGAGCCAGGAGAGCGGCATACGTGATGGTCTGCTTCGTGCCGGTGACGGGCGAGTCGTAGTGGATGGCCGCCTGCTCCCCGCGCCCGGCCAGGACGTGGCGGTCGACCGCGTTGAAGCAGACGTTGAGCTCACCGTCGGGGTACCAGTGGTAGAAGGGCGGGTTGTCGTCATCGAGGATGCGGGTCGGCGGCGTCACCCAGTCGATCGCCTGCGCCGCGTCACGCCAGAACGTGGCCGGGTCGCGCAGGCTGGACTGGTAGATGTCGCTGTATGCCGCCGTGCTGGCTCGCTCGCTCATGTGTCCACTCTGCCGTCCAAACGAGCAACCGGCCAGAGCAACGGGCTGGGCGTGACCGATCAGACAGGCTGCCGGTCAGTGAACTCGTCGGGTGGGCGGCAGGTCAGGCGGTGGAGGCTGCGAGTTGCCCGCAGGCGCCGTCGATGTCCTGGCCACGGGTGTCTCGGACGGTCGTCGGGATCCCGTGCGCTCGGAGCCGCTCGACGAAGTTCTGCTCGACGCCGGGTCGCGATGCGGTCCACTTGGACCCGGGCGTCGGGTTGAGCGGGATCGGGTTGACGTGCACCCAGCCGTGGCCGCGCGCGTTGAGTTTCTCACCGAGCAGGTCGGCGCGCCATCCCTGGTCGTTGATGTCCTTGATCAGGGCGTACTCGATCGAGACGCGCCGCCCGGTCGCCTCGAAGTAGCGATACGCGGCGTCGATCGCCTCGTCGACCGACCAGCGGGTGTTGATCGGCACGAGCTCGTTGCGCAGCTCGTCGTCCGGGGCGTGGAGGGAGAGTGCGAGCGTGACCGGGATCCGTTCGGCGGTCAGTTTGTCGATGCCCGGGACCAGCCCGACCGTCGACATGGTGATCCCGCGGGCGGACATCCCGAGCCCGTCAGGGGCCGGGTCGGTCAGTCGGCGGATCGCGCCGATGGCCGCCTTGTAGTTGGCCAGCGCCTCACCCATGCCCATGAAGACGACGTTGCTGACCCGCAGCGGGGCCTCCCGGTCCTCGTCCCCGCCACCGGCGAGCTCACCGTTGCGCAGCGCCCGGGCCGCGAAGACGACCTGCTCGACGATCTCGGCCGCCGACATGTTGCGGGTCAACCCGGCTTGGCCCGTGGCGCAGAACGGGCAGTTCATCCCGCAGCCGGCTTGGCTCGACACGCAGATCGTGACACGTCCCGGGTAGCGCATCAGCACCGACTCGACGATGGCTCCGTCGTGCAACCGCCACGCATACTTCATCGTCTGGCCGTCGTCCGCGGTGCGCGCCACGATCGGCGTCAACAGGGTCGGCAACAGTTGCTCGACCAGCTCTGACCGGATCGCCTTGGGGAGGTCGGTCATCTCGTCCGGGTCGAGGGTCAACCGCTCGAAGTAGTGCGTCGAGAGCTGCTTGGCGCGGAAGCCCCGGTGCCCCAGGGCCTCGACCGCGGCCTTGCGCTCGGCTGGGTCGAGGTCGGCCAGGTGCCGGGGCGGCTTGCCCCGGCGCGGCGCGGTGAAGGTGAGTTTGCCGGGCACCGGGGGTGTCATCGTCGGCTCGGGCAGGGGCACGGAGGTCTCAGTCATGGCGCCCTCATTCTCGCAGGTGCCACCGGACTTCGCGCCAGGCCGCAGTTCGCTCCCACAGTTCGCCCCCACAGTCCGCCCGCATTCGCCCCGGCAGTCGCCCCGTCGGGGCACTTTCGGAGAGCCGCTCAGCGGACCCTCAGCGGACCCTCCACGGACCCTCAGAGGACCGGAGCAGCGAGCAGGGTCAGGACCGCCCAGACCACTGGGGCCACGACGACGAGCGAGTCGAGCCGGTCCATGATCCCGCCGTGCCCCGGGAGGATGTTGGACATGTCCTTGACCCCGAGGTCACGCTTGATCAGCGACTCCATCAGGTCACCGATCGTCGCACAGATCGCGACTCCGACCCCGAGCAGGATGCCGATCCACCACGCCTTGTCCAGGAACACGACCACCGTCACCGCGCCGGTCACGATGCAGAGGAACACCGAGCCGGCGAATCCCTCCCACGACTTCTTGGGACTGATCGACGGAGCCATCGGGTGCTTGCCGAAGAGGACCCCCGCGGCATACCCACCGATGTCGCTGCCCACCGTGATGATGACGAAGACATACATCCGGCCCACCCCGTCCTCCGGCGCGAGCAGGAGCGCAGCGAAGCCGGCCAGCAGCGGTGGATAGGTCGCGATGAAGATCCCACCGAGGGCATCCTGTCCGGCCCCCTTGGGCGACCCGGCCGCCCGCCACACGATGGTGAGAGCCATGGTCAGGCACCACGCCAGCAGCAGCGCCGCCGGGCCGTGGGCGTAGGCCGCCCACAGCATCCCGACCGAGCCGATCACCGCCGGCACCAGGGGCGCGTTGACGGCTGCGTTGCGCAACGCCTGACGGATCTCCCACACCCCGACAGCGATCGCCATCATGATGACGATGAGGAAGTAGACCTTGTTGATCGTCAGCGTCGCGATGATGAGGGCGGCGAGGCCGACGCCGACGCCGATGGCGGCCTTGAGGTCGCGTCCGGCCCGTGACGGGGCCTTCGGCTGGGACTCGGGCGAGGTGGTGGACATGGTCAGGGAACGTCGCGAGGTCAGACCTCGAGGAGTTCGGTCTCCTTCGACTTGACCAGCGCGTCGACCAGGTCAGTGTGCTTCTTGGTCAAGCCATCGAGCTCCTTCTCGGCCCGGTTGCCCTCGTCCTCGCCGACGTCGCCATCCTTGACGAAACGGTCGAGATCGGTCTTGGCCTTGCGGCGGATGTTGCGGACCGCGATCCGAGCCTCCTCGGCCTTGACGTGGGCGAGCTTGATGTACTCCTTGCGACGCTGCTCGGTCAGCTCCGGCATGACACAGCGGATCTGGGTGCCGTCACTGGCAGGGTTGACGCCGAGATCGGAGGCACGGATCGCCTTCTCGATCTCCTGCATCGCCGACTTGTCGAAGGGGATGACCAGGATGGTGCGTGGCTCCGGGTTCTGGAAGGAGGCCAGTTGCTGCAGCGGGGTGGGCGCCCCGTAGTAGTCGACGAGGAGCTTGTTGAACAGGCCCGGGTTGGCTCGGCCCGTCCGGATCCCGGCGAAGTCCTCCTTGAGGACCTCGACCGCCTTCTCCATCTTCTCCTCAGCCTCGAACATCGTTTCGTCGATCATCGTGGTACGTCCTCATCCGGTGGTTCGGGTGTCAGTGGCGGGTAGGTCGGGGGTGGGTGCGGCTCAGGAGCTCGTGACCAGCGTCCCGATCCTCTCACCGAGCAGGGCCCGAGTGATGTTGCCCTCGCCCTCCATCCCGAAGACGATCATCGGGAGCTTGTTCTCCATGCACAGGGCGAAGGCCGCCGCATCGACGACCTTGAGCCCCGCGACGAGTGCCTCGTCGAAGGTCACGGTGTGCAGCTTCTTGGCGTCGGGGTTGTCCTTGGGGTCTGAGTCATAGACACCATCGACGCCGTTCTTGGCGATGAGCACAGCGGTACACCCGATCTCCAGCGCGCGCTGGGCGCTGACCGTGTCCGTCGAGAAGTACGGCATGCCAGCCCCCGCGCCGAAGATGACGACGCGTCCCTTCTGGAGGTGCCGGATGGCGCGCCGCGGGATGTACGGCTCGGCCACCTGCGTCATGGCGATGGCCGACTGCACGCGGGTCTCGATGCCTTCCTTCTCCAGGAAGTCCTGCAACGCCAGACAGTTCATCACCGTGCCCAGCATGCCCATGTAGTCGGCCCGGGTCCGGTCCATGCCGCGCTGCTGGAGCTCGGCGCCGCGGAAGAAGTTGCCACCGCCGACGACGATGGCCACCTGGACGCCCTCGCGGACGGCCGGTGCGATCTGACGGGCCATCGCAGCGACGACGGCTGGGTCCAGGCCCACCGCTCCGCCACCGAAGGCCTCACCGGAGAGCTTGAGCAGGACCCGCCGAAGCGGCTGGTGGGGGGCGTCATTCATGACGGAGGACTCCTCGTGGGCAGCGTTCCGGCGGTCGCCCGATCTTTCCACACCAACGCCGTGGGGACCGCATCGAGGTCAGCTCCTCGCGCTCCTCATCAGCGCGGGGAGGGCCTCGGCGAGGAGGGTGAAGTCGTCCTCATCGTTGTAGACCTGCGCCGCGAGCCGGACCAGCCCACCTCCCTCGAAGGACACGGGCGGGACGACGAACCCAGCGGCATACAGCTGCTGCCAGAGCGCCTCGGCGCCCGCGGGCGCCACGGCCACGCCCGCGGGAAGGGGCACCGTCGTCAGGCAGGGCGCAGTCCGTAGGCCGCCGAGCTCGTCACCTGTGCCCAGCGCGGACCGCACGTGGTCAGCTCCGCGTCGGAGCAGGTCAGCGTTGCGCTGCACCTGGTCCCAGCCGCCGATCGCGCGCCAGAACGCGAGCCCCTCGGGCACAGCGAGCCAGGCCGAGTGGTCCACCGTGCCCTGCAGGTCGAAGTTGCCCGGGTAGGGCTCGTGATGGCTCCACGACGTGACGAGGGGACGGAGTTGGTCGCGGTGACCGGGGGCCGCCCATAGCGCCGCCGCCGACCGGGGCGCGAAGGCCCACTTGTGCAGGTTGCCGACCCAGTAGGCAGCACCCAGCCCAGCGATGCCCACACCGGGCAGCGCGCCGGGCACGTGGGCGGCATCGACGAGGACCGGGATCGGCGCGACCGCCGCGGCCACCAGCCGCACGGGCAGCACGAGAGCGGTCGGGGACGTGATCTGGTCGATGATCACGAGCCGCGTGTCCGGCGAGAGCGCACCGGTGAACGCCGCGACGACGTCGGCCTCGGACGCGTCTCGGCCGAAGGCGGCCTCGCGGGTGCCGGCACCCCGGGCCCGCACGGCCATCGCCGCAGTCGGGTAGCCGTGGTTGCTCACGACCACCTCGTCGCCCCGGCCGATGGCCAGGGCCTGGAGCACCACCGCGACCCCCTCGCTGACGTTGCGCACGAGAGCCGTCGAGTCTGGCAACACCGCGAGGAAGTCGGACACCTGCTCGCGCACTGCGGCGATCTGCGCCGGCAGCTCGTCCCGGAAGGCCCGCATCGGGGCTGCCTCGACCCGGGCCCGGGCCCGGTCCTGCGCCTCGCGCACCCGGCGGGGTACGGCGCCGAACGCGCCGTGGTTGAGGTGGGTCAGGCCCGGGTCCAGCTCGAAGAGGTCGATGGCGTCGGCTCGCACCCAGCCATCCTGCCGCAGCCCCACGGCTCCGGCCCCCGAACCCTGCGCAGTCCCGGGGCCGGCCCGCCCGCTCCCGGCCTTCTCGCCCGTGG
>JBDTAU010000201.1:0-6556 GCA_039924465.1 Dermatophilaceae bacterium | reverse complement strand
AGCCCGGTGCGAGACCTCAGCCCGAGTTTGGCCAGGATCCTGCGGTGGCTTCCCTGCTCGCCACGGGCAACGTGGGCGCCGACGGCGACGGCTGCACGGTCATCGACGCCACGCACCCCATGTGCGTCCGTCACGCCGCTGCTCCGAACCTCGTACTCGTGCACCCGCAAAGCGCAACAACCGTAAACATAGGGTGGACAATTGACGTGCCCTTGAACGGGTATGGCCGCTGATGTGGGGCGTCAGTTCTGGGGCTCTCTTGGCGGCGTCACCTACCCCTGGTGCTGAGCCTGGACCACTACATGCGCCAGTGGTGAGTTCCTTCTGACGTCAGGGGGACGGACGCCGTAACGGGCGGCGCGGCGACGGCAACAGGCGTCCCGCCGTCCGTTGCAGTCCGGGGGCACTCCGCACCTACGCGGGGGTTTGACCGCGCATCCGGAGCCGTTCGAGGTCGGCCGTACCGGCTTCGATGGCGCAGCAGCGTGGTGCTTCCCTCTAGGGGCGCGATCCGTCGCCGAGCTCACCAGCACGTCGCGCCACAAGGAGCACGAGTTCGGTGCGGGACCTCAGCCCGAGTTTGGCCAGGATGTGGGAGACGTGGGTCTCGACCGTCCGACGGGACTGGAACAGGACCTCGGCCACCTCCGGGTTGGACATCCCGGTTGCGACGTGTCGGGCCACCCGCTCCTCGGTCCTGGTCAGCGACTCCCACCCGGTGGTGGCGCGGGGAGCTGGGGACCGGCCCCTACGGACCAGACCCAGCCGCCGGAAGCGCGCACCAGCCACCGCCACGTCATGGTTGGCTCCCACCTCTGCGTAGGCCCGCAGCACCGACTCCGCCAGGAGTCCGCCCTCGGCCTTGCGGCCCGCCCCGGCGAGCGCCTCCGCCGCGAGTTGAGCGGTCCCGGCATACGCGAGCAGGCGTGGTGTGGTCCCGAGCAAACGAGCTCCCTCGGCAAGCTGGTCGCAGTCTCCGGCGATCAAGCCCGCAACCGACGCGGCGGTTCCCGCCAGGTGCGTGACGCTGGGGTTTCGTCGCGCAAGGTCGTCGAGGACCGGCAGCACCATGTCGGCGCTCTCGTGGTCACCGGCTGTCAGGGCCAGCTGGACCAGATCCACCCCCAGATCGGCGCACTCGATGAAGGCCTCCTTGGCGATGCACTCGTCCCACCCCTTCCGCAAGATCTCCAGCGCTCCGCGCTGGTTGCCCAGAGCGGACAAGTACGCCCCCTGCGCCGCAAAGAACCCGGCGCGACCACGCCCGATCTCGAGCGAACGACCCTGGTAGTTGCGCAGGTGCTGAAGCCACCGTTGGGCAGCATCCGGGCCACCTTGGTGGAAAGCGACGAAGGCCCGGATCCCTGCGACAGCAGGCTCGAGCCGGACGTCGGTGGAGCCAAAGATGGCGTCCCGGGTATCCAGATCGGCGTCAACGTCGGCCAGGTGGCCGCTCAGGCACCGCAGGTGCGCTGCAGTGGCGAAGGCGGTAAGGACGCCGGCCGCGAAACCTCGGGACTCAGAGAGCTGTCTGCCCTGCTCGACCAGAGCGAACGCTTCGTCGTAGCGGTCGGCGTCGCCCAGTGCGATGGCCGCCTGCTGATGAGGCATCGACTCGCTCCATTCACGGCTCGTGAGCCTCACGGCGCGAAGGAGCAGACGCTCGGCCGTAGCCAGGTCGCCCCGACAGTCGTCGATGTGTCCGAGCAGGGTCAGGCTTCCGACCTGGGCTGGCACGTTGCCGCTGTCCACGGCCAGGCGAAGGGCCGCCTGACCCCCCACCTCAGCGCGGGATGGGTCGCCCCCGTAGAAGCGAGCCCAGGCAGCGACGACCAGGTGTCGGGCTCGGGCACCCGGCTCAAGCTCAGTGTTGCCCGCGGCGGCCTCAGCGCTCGTCACCGCCCCTACCACGTCACCCCGGTAGATCTGGGCCTTGGCCAACGTCTCGGTCAGGACGGCCGCCAGATCAGGAGACGGGCCGAGCTCAAGAGCGGCCCGGGCGAGCTGCTCGGCCTCACGGACGTGCCCGGTGATGAGCGCGGCCACCGACAGGCCGGAAGTCGCGCGCGCCCGGAGGCCCGCAGCGATCCGGGTGTCCTGCAGGACCTTGCGCCACAGGGCGACGGCGGTCTCCGGCGATGTGCTCACGGTCTCATCGGCGACACGCAACTGCCAGGGCACGGTCTCGGCCATGGTTGGCGTGAGGAGCAGATGCTCCGCCACGGCCACCGGTGATGCAGCGGACTGCTCCAGCCGTTCGGCCGCCGTGCGGTGGAGCTCACCTCGCACGGCCAAGGGCAGGTCGTTCACCAGGATCTCCTGGATGATGGCGTGTCGGAACGACATCGTCGCCTCGTCGACCGACTCGAGGAACCCGGCGTCGACCGCCTCGCGGAGTGCCGGAAGCAACGAGGTGATGGACTGGTCGGCGAGCACGCCGAAGTCCCGGAGGCGGAACCGGGTGCCCAACAGGGCGGCCAGGCTGAGCAGTTCGCGGGTTCTCGGCGCGAGGAAGTCGAGCTGACCCAAAATGATCGTGGTCAACGAGGGGGACGGGGGAACCGGTCGGTGGAAGTGCGCGGACCCATCCGGCCTCACCGAGAAAGACACCTCACGCAACAGCGCTTTGACGATCTCGGTCAGGTAGAACGGGTTGCCCCCGGCTGCACCTATGTAGGCGGCCAGATCCTGCTCGACCCGGGCGCCCGTGAGCTCTTCGGTGATGGCGGCACAGACGTCGGCGGAGAGGGGTTGCAGGTCGACGCGCAGGAGCAGCCCCCGCGTCGACAACGCGGAGAGCAGGTGTCCCAGGGCGTCGCTCTGCGCACCCGAGCGGACCGAGACGATGACGACAACCGGCAGCTGGGCCAGGGTCCGGCTCAACCGCCCCAACAGGGCGAGGGAGGCGGGGTCGGCCCAGTGCAGGTCCTCGAGAACGAGAGTGAAGGGGGACGCCGCGAGTTGGTCGATGAGCGTGAGGATCTGCTCATCGACGATGAACTCGGGCGCACCCACCGGCAGGCCCACCACACCGTCGCCCTCGAGTCGACCCACTCCTTGTTGGGCCTTGATGGCCCCAGCAGCTTCGGCGATCGGTCGTGGTCCCGATGACAGCACCTCCAGGAGGATGCCGTAGGGACGCCGTTGGTCCATCGGCTCAGCTGCCGCGGCGAGCACCAACCGCGACGACGCGCGGGCTCGTTTCAGCGCCGTGGCGATCAGCGCCGACTTGCCGATCCCTGCGTCACCGGTGACGAGCACGACGACCCCGGGATCGGTGGGCCGGCGAGCCAGAGCGGTCAGCAGGAGCTGGATCTCCTCGCGCCGACCGAACACGCGGGGCGCAGGGTCAGGCGCAGCGTCCGCCGCAACGATCCTCACGGGCGAACTAGGGGGTGATGGCAAGCGGCCATGCTGTGCCCCTTCCCATGTGACCCGAGTGGCCCTCAGTCTACGTGGGCAGCACCTCCCCCGACATAAGATCCGTGAGTTCACGGAGGTTCCGGAGCGGCCCGTCCCGGATCGTGGCCACGGTGACCACCCTCGATCATCAGCGTGCGTTGCCAGTCGCTGCCCAGAGCCCGTGGCCACCAGAGTCCGTCGGGGCCGCCTCCGCTCCTCGGCCGGGGCGCGTCCCCGAGCGGACGGTGCTGCTCGTCGCATCGTTCGGGGCGCTCCTCGCGTTCCTCGACGCGACGATCGTCAACGTCGCCTTCCCGAGCATCCGGGAGTCCTTCTCCGGGGCGTCCATCGGGACGATCTCGTGGATCCTCAACGCCTACAACATCGTCCTGGCCGCTTTCATGATCGTGTTCGGACGCCTCTGCGACCTGATCGGTCGACGCCGGGTCTATCTCGCCGGGCTCGTCCTGTTCACCGTGGCGTCCGCGTGGTGCGCCCTGTCGGGCTCGGTGGGCATGCTCGTCGCAGCCCGGCTCGCGCAGGCCCTCGGCGCCGCCATGCTCATCCCGGCCTCCCTCGGCCTGGTCATCGAGGCGTTCCCCCTCGGGCGCCGAGCACACGCAGTCGGTCTGTGGGGGGCGGTCGCCGCGGTTGCCGCCGGCCTGGGACCACCGATCGGCGGCGCCCTCATCGAGATCGGCGGCTGGCGCTGGGCGTTCATCGTCAACCTCCCGCTGGGGGTGGCAGCCGTGGTGCTGGGTCGTCGCTTCCTCGTGGAGAGCCGCTCGCCCGGTCGTCGTCGCATGCCGGACCTGTTCGGTGCCGCGCTGCTGGCCGGCGCACTCGGGCTGGGCACCACCGCGATCATCAAGGCAGCCGAGTGGGGCGCGGGGAGCACCAGCCTGTGGGTCACGATCGCCGGCTGTCTGGTCCTGCTGGCTGGCTTCATCGTCAGTTCGCGGCGCCACCCGTCGCCGCTCCTCGAGGCCAGTCTGCTGCGCAGCCGGCCCTTCGTCATCGCCAACGTCGTGACGATCGCGGCCGGCATGGGCTTCTACGCCTATATGCTGACCAACATCCTGTGGCTCCAATACGTCTGGCACTACTCGGTGCTGCAGGCGGGTCTGTCTCTGGCTCCGGCCGCCTTCGTCGCGGCCGCGGTAGCCGCGGTGCTCGGACCGGTCGCCTCCCGCCGGGGGTATCGCTTCATCATTTTCGCCGGAGCCGTCGTCTGGATGCTGGCCTACCTCTGGTACGTCACCATGGTGGGGCCCGAGCCCGCCTTCCTTCGCCATTGGCTGCCCGGCCAGGTCCTCAGTGGTCTGGGCGCCGGGATCTGTCTGCCGCTGCTCGGCAGCGCCGCCCTGGAGGCTCTGCCTGGCGGCCGCTTCGGCACCGCGTCGGCAGTCGTCTCCAGTGCCCGCCAGATCGGAGGGGTGCTCGGCATCTCCCTCCTCGTCGTCGTCCTCGGCACCCCGACGCCAGCCAGTGCCGTCGGGCTGTTCCGGGACGGCTGGCGCTTCAGCATCGCCTGTTTCGCCGTCTGCGCGCTGCTCGTCCTCTTCCTCGGCAGCGTCCGGGCCGACGCGGCCACCGTGCCGGACGCAGCCGAGATGGGCGGACGCATCCATCTCCCAGAGGCGCATCCCGGCACCCTGCGCCACGAGCCGTCGCCCGCACGCCCCTCGCTCTTCTCGAGCCTGCCGCCCGAGACACGCAGCGCCCTGACGTCCCGGGCCGTGGAGCGCTACCTGCCCGCGGGATCGTGGCTCGTGCGCCATGGCGAGGTGGCCACGACGATGTACGTTCTGGTCGCCGGGCGCGCCGAGGTCGTCCTGGGCGACACCGTGCTGCGTGAGCTGGGCCCGGGGTCGGTGATCGGAGAACTCGCACTGATCACGGGCGGGACCCGGTCGGCGTCGGTGCGGGCGCGCCGGGACTGTCGTGTGCTCGAGGTGTCCAAGGAGCTCTGGAGCCAGACGCTGGGGAGCAACCCACCGGCCCTGTCTGCCCTCGTCGACTCGCTGGCCGCACAACTGGCCAGCCCTCGGTCGGGGACGGCGGCGCCGCCGCGACCGCACGTCATCGCTGTCGTCGGCGTCTCGGCCGGCGCGCCAGCGGAGCGAACCGCCCAGCTCCTGCACACGTCCCTGACGGCCGACGGCTCAACCGTCCTGCTCACTGCCGCGACCCCCGAACAGCTCGACCGTGCCGAACAGGACCATCAACGGGTGCTGCTCCTCGCGACCGCAGCCGGGCCGTGGGCGGACTACTGCCTCCGATCCGCCGATCTGGTCGTCCTAGTAGCCCACACCGGAGAGCCCATCACGGTCGGCCCGGTCGCGGGCCTTCAGCCGGACCTCGTCATCGTCGGCCCCCCCGCCACGCAGGGGGAGCTTGCGGCCTGGACCACGGCCATCAACCCATGGCGGATCACCCAAAGCCTCCCGGGGGATCTGCCGACGGCACTGCGGCGCCTCTCGGACCGCCTGACGGGACGGTCGCTCGGGCTGGTCCTGTCCGGCGGTGGCGCCCGGGCCCTGGCCCATCTCGGTGTGCTGTACGAGTTCGAAGAGGCCGGCCTGACGGTCGACCGGGTCGCGGGCGCGAGCGTCGGCTCACTGATCAGCGCGCTGCACGCCGACGGACTGCCCGCCGCGCACATCGAGGAGGTCATGTATCGAAACTTCGTGCGGCGCAAGATCCACGGCGACTACGCCCTACCCCGGCGCTCGCTCGCTCGCGGCGGCCGGGTGGTCCAGGCACTCACGCTCCACTATGGCGATCGGCTCATCGAGGGGCTCCCGCACGGGTTCGCCTGCGTGAGCACCGACCTGCTGACCCGCAGCGTCGTGGCTCACCGCCAGGGGCGGGTCCTCGACGCCGTCCGTGCCTCAGTCAACCTCCCGGTGCTCTTCGCTCCCATCCCGTCAGAACAGCGACTGCTCGTCGACGGCGGGGTCCTGGACAACCTGCCCGTCCACCTTCTCACCTCACGTGATGAGGGACCGGTCGTTGCCGTCAACGTGTCGATGGGCCGCGGAGGACACGCACGTGCCACTGGTGGTCACCAGTCCGGGGCGACGGTCCGAAAGACGGTTCGGGTTCCCGCCATGGGCGAGACCCTGCTGCGCACCATCATGATCGGCGGCGG
>JBDTAU010000200.1:0-4682 GCA_039924465.1 Dermatophilaceae bacterium | reverse complement strand
CGGGTTCTGCACCTCGACATCGACGACGCCGAGATCGGCAAGATCCGCCGGGCCGACGTCAGCCGCCTGGGCGACCTGCGCCACATACTCCCCCAGCTCGCCGTGCGCCCGGCGATAGAACCGTGGCGACAGCGGGTCCAGGAAATGGCCGCCACCCACGGCTGGCGTTACGACCACCCCGGAGACGGCATCTACGCCCCCGCCCTACTGAAGGAACTCTCACATCAACTGCCACCGCGGTCCGTCATCACCACGGACGTCGGCCAGCACCAGATGTGGGCCTGCCAACACATGAGCGTCGAGGACCCCACCGACTTCATCACCTCCGGCGGCCTCGGCACGATGGGATTCGGCCTCCCGGCAGCGCTCGGTGCCCAGATGGCCCGACGTGAGCACACCGTCGTATGCGTCAGCGGTGACGGCTCGATCATGATGAACATCCAGGAGCTCGCAACCCTCGGCCGCTACGCCCTGCCCGTCAAGATCGTCCTCCTCGACAACCAGCGGTTGGGCATGGTGCGGCAATGGCAACAGCTCTTCTTCAAGGGCCGCTACAGCGAGACCACCCTCGATGACAACCTCGACTTCGTCGCGCTCGCTGCCGCCTTCCGGATCCCCGGCAGACGAATCAGCACCAAGCGCGAGGTCACCGAAGGGATCGCCGACCTGCTCGCCGCGCCGGGCGCGTACCTGCTGCACGTGTCGATCGACGCACAAGAGAACCTCTGGCCGCTCGTCCCACCCGGCGCCAGCAACACCCAGATGATGGAGGACGGATCATGACGGTGGTCCAGCTCGAGGTCATAGCCCGCACCACCCCCGAACTGATCGAACGGATCGCTCGGGTCCTCCGGCACCGGGGCGCGACCCTCGAGCACCTCGTCCTCACGACCGAGACAGCCCCCGTCGCTGCCGGCGGCGACCGGCCCCCCGAGACGGATCAGCGGGAGCCGGGACCACGGACCCGGATCGAGCTGCGGGCCAGGGTCAACGGCGACGGGGACCTGTTGCGCCGCCAACTCGAGCGGCTGCCCGACGTGCACGGCGTCCGGGAGTTGGCCGGGCCGACGGACCTGTCCGGGCTGACCGGTCTCTCCGAGGTGGCCTCATGATGGCGCGCAGCGCCGCAGCAGGCGCGGGGCAGGGTGTCGCCGCCACCAACGGGAACGGATCAGCCCACCTGCGCGCGGTCCTTCGTGCCCCGGTCTACGAGGCGGCCGTGGTCACTCCGCTCGAGCCGATGGAGTCCCTGTCGGCGCGGCTCGACAACTCCGTGTCGGTCAAGCGGGAGGACCGCCAGCCGATCCACTCCTTCAAGATCCGCGGTGCCTACACCAAGATGCGGGCCCTGACCGAGCCGGAGCGCGCCCACGGCGTCATCGCTGCCTCGGCCGGCAACCACGCTCAGGGGGTGGCTCTCTCGGCCGCGCTGCTCGGCATCGAGTCGACCCTCGTCATGCCGATCGCGACTGCCCCGATCAAGGTCGACGCGGTCCGGGCACACGGCGCCCACGTCCTCCTCTTCGGCGACACCTTCGACGAGGCCAAGGACGAAGCGCTGCGTCTCGCCGCCGAGCACGGCTACACCTACGTCGCCCCTTTCGAGGACCCTCTCGTCATTGCCGGGCAGGGCACCGTCGGCCTCGAGTTGATCCAGCAGGACGCGCACCTCGACCGGGTCTTCGTCCCCGTCGGCGGGGGTGGGCTCGCCGCCGGGATCGCGGCCCTCATCAAGAACCTCATGCCCGGCATCCAGGTGATCGGGGTCGAGCCCGAGGACGCGGCCTGCCTGAGCGCCGCCCTCGCGGCCGGCCACCCGGTCGACCTGCCCGAGGTGAGCCGCTTCGCCGAGGGCGTGGCGGTCAAGCGCATCGGCGACACCACCTTTGCGATGTGCCGCGACTACCTGGATGACGTCGTCACTGTCGACAGCGACGAGATCTGCGCCGCGATCAAGGACATCTTCGAGGACGTCCGCGCGGTCGCCGAGCCGGCCGGCGCCGTCGCCCTGGCCGGGTTGAAGAAGTACGTCGAGCGGCACGACCTCCACGGCGAGCGCCTCGCCCACATCCTGTCCGGCGCCAACGTCAACTTCCACACGCTGCGCTACATCTCCGAGCGGGCCGAGGTCGGCGAGCAGCGCGAGGCCCTGTTCGGGGTGACCATCCCGGAGCGGGCCGGGTCCTTCCTCCAGTTCCTGCGGATCCTGGCCGGCCGGGCCGTGACGGAGTTCAACTACCGGGTCGACGGCTCCTCAGAGGCGCGGATCTTCGTCGGTGTCCAACTCGCCCGCGGGATCGTCGAGCGCAGCGAGATCGCGAACGCCCTCGAAGCGGCCGGCTACCCGGTCATCGACCTCTCCGACGACGACACCGCGAAGTCACACGTGCGCTACATGATCGGCGGCCACCCCCCGGCGCTGTCCGAGCAGGCCTACTCGTTCGAGTTCCCCGAGCACCCGGGTGCGTTGAGTCACTTCCTGACCCAACTCGGCACCCGGTGGAACATCACGATGTTCCACTACCGCAGCCACGGCGCCGACTACGGCCGGGTCCTGTGTGCCTTCGAAGGAGTCGAGGACGACGCCGACTTCCATCACCACGTCGAGGCCTTGGGGTACCCGTTCCGAGACGTCTCCGCGAGCCCCGCGCTGTCCTACTTCCTGCTCCCGCGTGCGGCCCCGGAAGCGCCGCGCTCAGCCTGAGACGGGCGACGGCAGGCGGGATACGATCAGCGGGTGGAGCACCAGGGCTGGTTCCTCACCGCGGCGGACCGGGGCAACCCCGCCACGCGGCTGGACTCGCGCCACCCCGGCGGGGAGGCCTGGACCGAGGGCAACCTGGTCCGCCCGCTCATCCACGGAGCGACCTACTTCACCGAGCTCGCACAGCGGCTGGCGGACACGGAGCCGGGCGACCTCATCATGTTCGTCGACTGGCGCGGCGACCCGGACGAACGGCTGACCGGGCCCACGAGCGTCACCATCGCTCAGGTGCTCGCCAACGCAGCCCGTCGTGGGGTCGATGTCCGAGGACTCCTCTGGCGCTCGCACTGGGACCGGCTCGCGTTCTCAGCAGCAGAGAACCGGAATCTCGAGGAGTCGGTCAACGCAGCCGGCGGCGAGTGCGCCCTCGACATGCGGGTCCGCCTCGGCGGGTCGCACCACCAGAAGTTCGTCGTGCTGCGCCACGTCGGTCGACCCGAGCGCGACATCGCCTTCCTCGGCGGGATAGACCTGTGCCACAGCCGTCGTGACGACGCCAGTCACGAGGGTGACCCGCAGCCCCAGCCGATGGCCGCGTCCTATGGGCCGCGGCCCCCGTGGCACGACATCCAGCTGGCGATCACCGGCCCTGCCGTCGGCGACGTCGAGACCGTCTTTCGTGAGCGGTGGGAGAACCCGCAGCCGATGAGTCGGTCGCCGATCCGACGTGTCAGCGATCGGCTGCGGCACCACCAGGCCACGCTCACTCCGCTACCGCCCCAGTTGCCCGACCCCGAGCCGACCGGACCGCACCCGGTCCAACTGCTGCGCACCTACCCGCGCCGTCTCGGTGGCTACCCCTATGCACCCGACGGGGAACGCAGCGTGGCCAGGGGGTACGCCAAGGCGCTGGCCAAGGCCCGCCACCTGATTCTCGTCGAGGACCAGTACTTCTGGTCCGCGGAGGTGTCGGCCGTCTTTGCAGACGCCCTACGGGTCAACCCGCAGCTTCGGCTCATCGCAGTCCTCCCCCGTCATCCCGATCAGGACGGACGGGTCTCGGAGCCACCGAATCTCGTCTCCCGGCAACGCCTGCTCGATCACGTGCGACGGGTCGCGCCAGGGCGGGTCAGCGTCTACAGCATCGAGAACCTCGCGGGTACGCCGATCTACGTGCACGCCAAGGTCTGCATCATCGACGACGAGTGGGCCTCGGTCGGCTCCGACAACTTCAACCGGCGCTCGTGGACCCACGACTCGGAGGTGTCCGCGGCAGTGCACCACCGCGACTACGCACGGACGCTGCGCCAGCACCTCGCCCGCGAGCACCTGGGCTGGGACGCAGACCGGGCCGCCGCCCTCGGTCTGGAGGAGATGTTCGACGTCTTCGCCGAGTCCGCCACCCGCCTGCAGGCCTGGGTGGATGCTGGCCGCACGGGCCCCCGACCGGCCGGGCAGTTGCGACCGTTGGCCGACGTCGACCTGAGCCTGCTCACCCGCATGTGGTCCGAGCCGCTCTATCGGCTCGTGTACGACCCGGACGGGCGTCCGGTCCGGCTACGGCTCCGTCGGAGGATGTGAGGCCCGAGGACCGGTTTCAGCGGCCGAACATGCGGGCGAACATGCCACCGCCGCTGCTCGACGCCTGCTTCTCGTGGCCAGCGCAACGGTCGTCGCGTGCGACGTTGCGCATGACCTGGTCAACGTGCGAACCGCACCCCGCCCAGGTCGTCTTGCCACACTGGCGGCATTTCACGGCTCGGCACATCTCTTGGTCTCCTTCGGTTGGAACGATGGTAAACGCGACTATACCCCATGGGGTATACACCCTTCTCGCACTCCATCGTCATCGGCGGCGTCGCAGGCGGCAGGTCGGCCGACTGGAGACGGGCCACCGCCGCCGTGCCAGACACGGCAGACCACACACCAATATACCTCTAGGGGTATGATGAGACAGGACCATTCGACCACGAACCCA
>JBDTAU010000199.1:0-8506 GCA_039924465.1 Dermatophilaceae bacterium | reverse complement strand
GCCAATATCAAGACGGGCGTCGCGGAGATGTGGGGCTCACTCAACCGTAGGGCCTTCATCGCAGCTGCCAGGAAGTACGTCCCGGAGATCAGCCCGAGCGATGTCGTCCGGGCCGGGGCGGGAGTCCGGGCCCAGGCGATGGACGCCGACGGCTCGCTGGTGGATGACTTCCGCTTCAGCCGGGTCGGCAACGTGCTGGCCATCCGCAACGCACCCTCCCCCGCCGCGACCGCATCGTTGGCCATCGCTGACCTCGTGGTGCGCGAACTTTACACCTCCGCCTGAGCCGTCACCGCCCGGTTGTCGCGTGCGGAGCTCTGTGAGCTGGGCCGTGGACCACTTCGACCCGGCTGGGCTTGGATCAGGGACGGGAGACGTCGGTGAGAAGTGACGCGAACGGTGTCACGTCCACGAACGGATCGACCGGCCGAGGGATCGCACCGCCCTGGAGCAACCGCGCGAAGGCAGCGCCCGCCGCGTCGATCCGCTCGCCGAGTGCCCCGGCGTCCGCGCTGCCCCAGTCCTCCGTGGCGGCATACACAGCCATGGGGGCCACGAGGGCACCGAGGTAGGCGAAGAGCGGCCGCAGGGCGTGGTCGATCGCGAGCGAATGCCTCGCGGTGCCGCCGGTGGCGCCGAGCAGCACCGGAGTGCCGCGCAGCGCGTCTTCGGGCAGGACGTCGATGAGCATCTTGAAGAGCCCGCTGTAGGAGGCGCTGTAGATCGGCGTCGACACGATGACGGCGTCGGCCTCGGCGATCGCGTCAAGTCGTGCCTGCAGGTCCGGTGCCGCGAAACCGGTCAGGACGTTGTTGGTCAACTCCTGCGCGACGTCCCGGACGTTGATCACCTCGACGACGGCGTCCACTTCCTTGCCCAAGGCCTGCACGGTCGCGGCGGTGAGGCGGTCCGCGAGCAGACGCGTCGAGGAGGGTCGGCTGATGCCGGCCGTGATGACAGCCAGGTGGATGGCGTTCACGTGGACTCCCGGGTGGGGCGGTTGGCAGCCACAGGCTCGGGCGAGGCCCCGGTCACGTCATCAACGGGCCGGACGGTGTGGACGGTGTGGTTCTGGGCGCCACCGGCAGCCGCGACGAGCGAGGCGTGGGTCGGTGCGTCGGGGACGCGGGCGGGCTTGAGGGCCGCGAACTCCTTGCGGAGCACCGGGACCACCTCGGCGCCGAGGAGTTCGACCTGAGCGAGGACCGTGGACAGGGGCAGCCCGGCGTGGTCCACCAGGAACAACTGCCGCTGGTAGTCGCCGACGTAGTCGCGGAAGCCCAGGGTGCGCTCGATGACCTGCTGCGGACTGCCGACGGTGAGCGGGGTCTGCGCCGTGAACTCCTCCAGCGACGGCCCGTGCCCATAGACCGGCGCGTTGTCGAAGTAGGGCCGGAACTCGCGGATCGCGTCCTGGCTGTTCTTGCGCATGAACACCTGCCCGCCGAGGCCGACGATGGCCTGGTCCGCGCTCCCGTGGCCGTAGTGCTCGAACCGTCGCCGGTAGAGCTCCACCATCTGCTTGGTGTGGCTGGCCGGCCAGAAGATGTGGTTGGCGAAGAACCCGTCACCGTAGTAAGCGGCCTGCTCGGCGATCTCGGGGCTGCGGATCGAACCGTGCCAGACGAACGGGGGTATGCCGTCCAGCGGCCGAGGGACGGAGGTGAACCCTTGCAGCGGGGTGCGGTGCTTCCCCTGCCAGTTGACGACCTCCTCGCGCCAGAGCCGGTGCAGCAGCGCGTAGTTCTCGATCGCGAGCGGGATGCCGTCGCGGATGTCCTTGCCGAACCACGGATAGACCGGGCCGGTGTTGCCGCGCCCCATCGTCAGGTCGACGCGGCCGTCGCTCAGGTGCTGGAGCGTGGCGTAGTCCTCGGCGATCCGCACCGGGTCGGTGGTCGTGATGAGGGTGGTCGCGGTGGACAGGATGATCCGCTCGGTCTGGGCAGCGATGTAGGCCAGCGTCGTCGTCGGAGCCGAGGGGATGAACGGCGGGTTGTGGTGCTCCCCCGTGGCGAAGACGTCGAGGCCGACCTCTTCAGCCTTCCTGGCGATGGCGATCGTGGACTTGATCCGCTCGTGCTCGGTCGGCGTCCGGCCGGTCGTCGGATCGGTGGTCACGTCGCCGACGCTGAAGATTCCGAACTGCATGAGGCCCAGCTCCTAAGTAATTAACGGTTCAAGCATACGAACACCGCCACTCGCCCGGCCATTCCATGCAGGCAGGGCCACCCCGTCCGGACCCCGGTCATCGGCTGCTCGCCCGAGCAGGTCGCCGCGGAGCATGTGACATCCTGACGCCGTGACTGCAGAGATCTCCCCCAAGGACCGCTTCATCACGGTCTATGGCCGCAACCCGGTGCACGAGGTCCTGCTGGACCCGGACCTGCTGGTCGACAAGGTGGTCATCGCCGAAGGCGCCCGGGGTTCCGGGATCAGGGAGATCCAGCAGGCGGCCCGCAAGCGCGGCGTGACGGTGCAGTACGCCTCGGCGGAACGGGTCAAGAAGCTCGCCGGGAACGGACGCCAGGACCAGGGCGTCTTCGCCGACGTCGAGGCCCCGCGGATGCTGCCCCTCGACGTCGCGCTCGAGCGCGGCGACCTGCGCACCGTCCTGGTCCTCGACGGCATCACGACCCCGGCCAACGTCGGGATGATCCTGCGGTCGGCGACCGCTGCGGGCATCGACGGCATCGTCGTGCCGCGCCGCGGAGTCGCCTCGCTCGACCCGTTGGTCGTCAAGGCCTCTGCCGGGGTGGCCTTCAAGGCTCCGATCCTCAAGGTGTTCACGGCACAGGAGGCCGTGGCCGATCTGTTGGCGCGAGGCTTCCACATCGTCGGTCTCGACGCGGAGGGCGACGATGACCTCTTCACCGCCCACCTTCGGGAACCGGTCGCGTTCGTCCTCGGCAGTGAGAGCGAGGGCCCGTCGGAGGAGGTCGCCGACCTGGTCGACACGTGGGTCTCGATCCCGATGGCGAGCGGGGTGGAGTCACTCAACGTCTCGGCCGCCGCCGCCGTGGTGTGCTTCGAACTGGTCCGTCGGGCCCGTCTCTGACTCCTGCGCCAACCAGCACCAGTTGCTCAGCCGGCTCCGCTCGCACCCCACTTGTCGACGATGGCCGTGATGACCTTGAGGTCTCGCGTGGTGCTGACTGCCCCGGTGAGCTTCTCGACCCGGGCGTTGGTCAGTTTGGTCTCGTGGGCCGGGACGTCGAGGAACAGGATGACGTCCTGGCCGATCACCCGGGCGGCCTCCGTCAGCGCCGGCCAGGACTCGAGGGCCAGGGCACCAGGGGTGCTGATGGCTCCGGTGGTGACCATCACGTAGCGTCGCGCCTGCGCCGAGATGGGCGACGGGAATTCGGCGGCGACCCGTGCGATCTCCTCGACCTGCGCGGGAGTCCGGACGATCACCGGCACGTCGAAGCCGAAGGCGTCGGAGATCACCTCGCGCAGGGACGCTTCGACCTTCGTCGTGGAGCGCATCGCGGTGCTCACCCGCACGTTGCCGCTCTGGATGTGGGTGGCCACGTCACGGAAGCCGGCCTGGGTCAGCACGTCGCGCAGCTGCTCCATCTTGACCCATCGTTTGCCGACGTTGATGGCGCGCAGGAACGCGATGTAGGTGGGCACCTCAGCCTCCGTCCATCGGCAGCTCGACGCGACCCCGCCCGACCTCGGTGACCCGACCGGCGACCAGGATCGCGCCGTCCGCATCGAGGGTGAGCAGCAGCCGGGACGGGCGGTGCACGGCCGCGCCCTGCGACACCTCCACCTCGAGCCCCCGCATCCCCTGGCCACTCAGCCAGCCACCGAGATTGGCGCACGCGGAGCCGGTCGCCGGGTCCTCCCCGACCGCCGTCCCGATCGCCTCGAAGAACCGGGCCTCCACCGTCGCCGACCCCCCGGTGCTCGCGCTCGACTGGCCCTCGCTCGACTGGCCCGCGCTCGACTGGCCTCCACCCGAGTGGGCCGCACCCGCTGAGTCCGTCGCAACATCGCCGGTCCAGGCCCAGACGTAGACCTGCGGAGGTGATCCCGGCTCGCCGAGATACTCATGCATCAATCTCGGGCTCGGAACACAGGAACGAACTGCCTCGGCATCGGTGAGCCACACGACCAGCTGTTCGGTCCCGACGTCGACCCACTGCGTGCCACCGTCGATCACCGCCTCCGGGTCGACCCCCAGGGCCGTGGCCACCTCCAACCGGGTGGCGCTGACCTCGCGATAGCGCGGGGCGTTGGCCCGGAGTTGCCAGCCTCCCTCGATCCGCCGGACCGGGATGTCGCCCGCCGGCAGCGTGAGGGTCACCGAGTCCACGGGAGCCACCGCGCCGCTCACCGAGCAGAGGTCGGCCACGACGTGAGCCGTCCCCAGCGTCGGGTGCCCGGCGAACGGCATCTCGTGGTCCGGGGTGAAGATCCGGATGCCCGCCTGCCGCTCTCCCGCCGTCAGCGCCGTGACGAAGGTCGACTCGCTGAGGTTGAACTGGCGCGCCCACGCCTGCATGGCGGCAGCGGACAGCTCCGGGGCCTCGGCGAAGGCTCGATCGAAAACACACAGGGGGTTGCCGGAGAACGAGACCCCGTCGATCGAGAAAACGTTGAGCAGACGGTAGTTCAGGACCATGTCGGCAGTCTGCCCCAGCGCCTCTCTCGATGGGCCCAGGCTGGCAGTAGATTGATCGACATGCCAAGACACGATGGTGTGTTCCCCGGAAGCATCTATCTCTTCCGCCATGGCGAGACCGAGTGGTCGCTGAGTGGCCAGCACACCGGCACGACCGACCTGCCGCTGCTGCCCGCGGGTGAGGAGGCGGCCCGCGAGCTGGCCGACATCATCAAGGACCATCACTTCGAGCAGGTCCTCGTCTCCCCGCTGCAACGCGCCAAGCGGACGGCCGAGCTCGCCGGGCTGGGTGACTTCGTGGTCGAGCCGCTCCTCAGGGAGTGGGACTACGGCGCCTACGAGGGGATCACGACCGTCGAGATCAGCGAGCGGCTGGGCCGGCCCTGGGAGGTCTTCGTCGACGGGGTGGTCCCGGGCGAGACGCCGGGCGAGACGGTGGACCAGGTGGCGCACCGGGCCCAACAGGTCATCGACAAGGTCTGGCCCTCCCTCGAGCACGGCGACGTGGCCCTCTTCGGGCACGGCCACGCGCTGCGGATCCTGACCGCGACCTACCTCAAGGTGGACCCGCGCTTCGCCGCACAGCTGATCCTGGACGCGGGGTCGATGAGCATCCTCACGCACCACCGGAGCACGCGCTGCCTGGGCACGTTCAACCTCTCACCGTGGAAGCTGCTCAAGAACGCTGGCTGAGCCCCGCTCGCCACCCCTGAAGCCGACGTATGCCGCTGAGCGGGCTCAGCGGCATACGTCGGCTGCACAGGGGCTGCTGGTGGCGCACGCGCCCCGGGTCACGCGCTGGGCATCTCCCACGTGTGGACCGGCTCGTTGGAGTGCATGCCGTCGATGTAGAGGCGCAGCATCTCGCGCAGGGCCTTGTCCCGGGGCAGCCCGCGCGCCTCGAAGGCGGCGACGCAGTTGCTCTGCCACGACGCCCCGTTGACGCCACGGAGGCAGCGCTGCTCGATGATCGACAGGTAGCGGTCGCGGACGGCGTGGGACACGCCCCAGCGCTCGAGTCCCTCGTGGGCCATCGGGAGCAACCGGCGCAGGACAAGCTCCGTCGCCGGCAGCTCCCCGAAGCCCGGCCAGTAGACGTCAGCGTCGATGCCGAGGCGGGCGCACTGCTCGAAGTTCTCCTCGGCGGCCGAGAAGCTCATCTTGGTCCAGACCGGCCGGTCCTCCTCGGCGAGGTAGCGCAGCGCGCCGTAGTAGAACGCGGCGTGGGCCAGCACGTCGGCGATGGTGGGACCGGCGGGCAGGACGCGGTTCTCGACCCGCAGGTGGGGCTTGCCGCCGACGCTGTCGAAGATGGGGCGGTTCCACCGGTAGACCGTGCCGTTGTGCAGGCGCAGCTCCTTGAGGTCCGGCACCTGGCCGCTCTCGAAGACGTCCTCGGGCTCCTCCTCCGACAGCTCGGGAAGCAGTGCTGGGAAGTAGCGGACGTTCTCCTCGAAGAGGTCGAAGATCGAGGTGATCCAGCGCTCGCCGAACCAGACCCGGGGCCGGACACCCTGGTTCTTCAGCTCGATCGGGCGGGTGTCGGTGGCCTGGGCGAAGAGCGGGATCCGGGTCTCTGCCCAGAGGTGCTGGCCGAGGAAGAAGGGTGAGTTGGCACCGACGGCCAGTTGTGGGCCGGCGAGCACCTGGGCAGCGTTCCAGTGGTCGGCGAAGTGGTCCGGGTGCACCTGCAGGTGCAACTGGATGGAGGTGCAGGCGGACTCGGGGGCCAGCGAGTCCGAGTAGCGGGCGATGCGCTCCCCGCTGGGGCCCTCGATCTCGAGCCAGACGTCCTCACCGCGGGCGTCGAGGACAGCATTGTTGAGGGCTGCGTAGCGGATGTTCTCACTGATCCAGTCGCCCTCGAAGTGCTCCGGCATCACGGTCGGCAGGATGCCGATGGCCACGATCCCGGCGCCCAGCTCGGCGGCACGCTCCGTCGCCTTGTTGAGCGACGTGCGCAGCAGCTCCTCGAGCTCGAGGGCCGAGTCCCCCGGCAGCGGGCGGGGGTCGACGTTGAGCTCGATGTTGTAGCGCGCGAGCTCGGTCTGGTAGTCAGGATCGGCGATCTGCTCGAGGACGGACTTGTTGTCTAGCTTGGGCCCGAGATCGCTGTTGACCAGGTTGAGCTCGATCTCGAGCCCCGTCATCGGCTTCTCGAACTCGAACTGGCTGTGCCCCAGCATGCGCTCGAACACGTCGAGGTCGCGGCGCACCTTCTCTCGGTACTCCTGCCGCTGCTGGCGCGAATATCTGGCTTGCTCTACGTCGGCTCCCACGAGGTGAGACAACCACATCCCGCCCCGTTGCGCGAGGCCTCGCGCCGAATCAGTCTCAGTCCTCGAACTCCTCCGGGGCCGGGCACGAGCAGACCAGGTTGCGATCGCCGAAGGCGCCGTCGATCCGGCTCACCGGGGGCCAGTACTTGTCGGCGGCATCGACCCCGGCCGGGAAGGCGGCTTCGGTCCGCTCGTAGGGGTGGCTCCACTCCCCGGCAGCGATGGCGCTCGCCGTGTGGGGGGCGTGGCGCAGCATGCTGTCCGTGACGGCCACATCGCCCTTGTGGATCGCCTCGATCTCGTCACGGATGGCGATCATGGCGTCACAGAACCGGTCGAGTTCGTAGCGGTTCTCAGACTCGGTCGGCTCCACCATGAGGGTGCCCGCGACCGGGAAGGACATGGTCGGGGCGTGGAAGCCGTAGTCGACCAGGCGCTTGGCGACGTCGTCGACCGTGACGCCGGTATCCGCGGTGATCTGGCGCAGGTCGAGGATGCACTCGTGGGCGACCAGGTCGTCGTGCCCGGAATAGAGGACGGGATAGTGCTGCCGCAGCCGGGTGGCGACGTAGTTGGCGGCCAGGACCGCCATCTGGGTCGAGTGCTTGAGCCCGGCCCCACCCACGAGCCGGATGTAGGCCCACGAGATCGGCAGGATGCTGGCCGACCCGTAGGGCGCTCCAGAGAGGGGTCCGACCCCCGACTCGGGCCCGCACTCGGGGGCGAGCGGGTGGTTGGGCAGGTGCGGGGCGAGGTGCGCGCGGACGGCGACCGGGCCGACGCCCGGGCCACCGCCGCCGTGCGGGATGCAGAAGGTCTTGTGCAGGTTGAGGTGCGAGACGTCGGCGCCGAACTTGCCCGGTTGAGCCAGGCCCATGAGCGCGTTGAGGTTGGCTCCGTCGACGTAGACCTGGCCGCCGGCGTCGTGGACCAGCTCGCACAACTCGGTGATGGTGTCCTCGTAGACGCCGTGCGTCGAGGGGTAGGTCACCATGATCGCGGCCAGGTTGTCGCGGTGCTGCTCGACCTTGGCCCGCAAGTCATCGAGGTCGATGCTCCCGCCCGGCGCCGTCTTGACGACGACGACCTTGAGGCCGGCCATCACCGCCGAGGCGGCATTGGTGCCGTGGGCGCTCGCCGGGATGAGGCAGACCCGGCGGTGCCCCTCCCCGCGGGCCTCGTGGTAGGCGTGGATGGCGAGCAGCCCGGCGAACTCGCCCTGGGACCCGGCGTTCGGCTGCAGGGACACGGCGTCGTAGCCGGTGATCTCACAGAGCCAGGAGGACAGGTCGTCGATCAGGGCGCGGATCCCGCTCGTCTGGTCGGTCGGGGCGAAGGGGTGCAGGTTGGCGAACTCGGGCCAGCTGATCGCCTCCATCTCCGTCGTCGCGTTGAGCTTCATCGTGCAGGAGCCCAACGGGATCATGCCCCGGTCCAGGGCGTAGTCGCGGTCGGACAGCTTGCGGATGTAGCGCAGCATCGCCGTCTCGGAGTGGTGGGCGTGGAACACCGGGTGGGTCAGGAAGTCCGAGGTCCGGGCCAGGGCGGCGGGCAGGTCGGGGGCGCTCTGCCGGCTGCTGCCCACGTGGGCGTG
>JBDTAU010000198.1:0-7933 GCA_039924465.1 Dermatophilaceae bacterium | reverse complement strand
ACGAGCAGGATGATCAGACCGGGAATGATGGAGAACCACCAGGCCCCCAGCATGAGATAGCTGGTGGCGTCCGAAAGGATGTTGCCCAAGCTCGGCCTCGGTGGCTGGATGCCCAGACCTAAGAAGGACAGCGCACTCTCGGCAAAGATCGCCATTCCGACCCAGAGAAAGGCTTGGACCAGGACCGGCGGCATGACGTTGGGCAACAACTCGCCGAGCACGATACGCCAGCGGGAAACGCCGACCACCCTGAGCGCCTCGACGTACTCCTCCTGCGCCTCCACCAGTGTGGCCGCGCGTGCGACCCTCCCGAAGTAGGGCAGGAAAGACAGTGCCAGCAGGATGACAATCTTGGCCGCGGGGCTGATGGTGATGGGCCCAAGATCTGACGTCCCAGAACCGACCATGCCCATGACGAACAAGGCGAAGATGAATAGCGGCAGCGCTTGGAGCGCCTCCAGACACCGGGTGATGACGTCGTCAATCCAACCACCGCCGTTGAACCCAGCGAGGAGTCCCAGCGGCACCCCGATGACCAAGCAGGTCACGACACTGGAAACGGCCACAACCAGCGACAGTTGCGCCCCTTCGGCCACGCGGGCGAACAGGTCTCGCCCGAGATTGTCGGTCCCGAACAGGTGCGCGCCCGACGGAGGCTGTAACGCGGCGCCGGTGCGGGCATTGGCGTCGACGGCAAACCAGGGGCCGACGACAGCCAGGAGGATGAAGAGCACGACCAGGAGCAGTCCGATCGAACCAAGCACGCTCATCCGGCGGGGGCGCCCCCGTCGGAGCCTGACCCACCCTCCTACCCGTGCCGTCGAGACAGTCATCGCGCACCTGCTGTGGTCATGGAGAACTGGCGCCGGATGCGTGGGTTGATCGCAAAGTAGAGAAGATCCACCACCAAGGTGGTGATCAAGAAGATCGATGCCGTCCACACCGTTCCGGCAATCGCGACAGGGTAGTCGTGCCCGACGAAGGAAGAGACGATGAGTTGTCCCAGCCCCGGAACGTTGAAGACGTTCTCGATCAGCACGGCCCCGCCGATGAAGCTGCCGAGCATCATGCCGATCACCGTCACGGTGGGGATCACCGCGTTGCGCAGTGCCAGCCGGTGCAGCACCGTCCACTCACCGAGGCCCATCGCCCGACCAAACGCTACGTGGTCAGATCCGAGCTCGTTGATCACGGACGATCGCAAGGTGCGTGCGACGACTGCCGCCGAGCCGATGCCCAGCGTGAAAGCGGGAAGGACGAGCGTCCTCAGATTCTCGAACGGGCTCTCTGTGAACGGCACCCATCCCGAGCTGGGTAGGACACCGGGTATGTAGAGCCCGAAGGTGAGGACCAGGACCAGACCCAGCCAGAAGCTGGGGACGGACAATCCCACGACACTGCCCACCCGAACGAGCCCATCGACGAACGTGTCCTTCCGGACCGCTGCGATGCCGCCGAGCAGCAGTCCGATGATCGTCCAGACGGCGAAGGACACCAGGCCGAGCTCGAGGGTGACCGGAATTCGGGCCAGGAGCATCTGGCTCACGGGAGTGCCCGTGGTGAGCGAGGTCCCGAAGTCGAAGGTGAACATTCCGCCCACGAAGCGGACGTACTGGGACCACAACGGTTGATCCAACCCCAGCATGTGCATCACGGCTTCGCGCTTTTCGGCCGACGGGTTCATGCCGAGGTACGCGTTCTCCGGGCCTCCCGGAATGGCGTGCAGCATGAAGAAGGAGAGCGTGACCACCAGCATGAGGACGATCAGCAGGCCGACGACTCGCCGCGCGATGTATCGCGGCATCACGGCCACCTCGTCAGGGCATGCCCAGCCAAGGGTGCCGGAAGCCTCTGCAGCAACAGCATGTGGGGCCTCTCGTGATCTTTGTGAAAATGGAACGCCGTTTCGATTCCGTCAAACTAGTTGAGGATCGAGTGGAGGTCAAGGGTCCGACCGCGCTCACCGGCAGTGCTGACAGGGGGCCGGGCTTACGGAAGTTGCGTGAGCCACGCGCTTCACAGACGTGATCGCGAAGCCGGGGTGCTGCCGCGCAGCCGGGTGCTCGCAGCCGCGGTGCTGCGGTGTCCTCGGGATGGGAACTGCGCTGTCCGGAGGGACGTCGCCCGTTGACCCGGGTCGAATCTGGACGCTCGTTGACGGCCTCCCCGGGGCAGCGCTACGATCCATGGAACGGCTTTCCAATTGATGGAACACTGGCGTCGCTGTTGCGCCACCTCGAGGGGCCGATCCAGGAAGACCGAGTGGCGCACGAGCGCCGAGAAGTCGGGAGTTGGACATGGACACGACGTACGACGTCATCGTGGTGGGAGCCGGTACGGCCGGCATCCCCTGCGCCATTGAGGCAGCTGCTGCGGGCAGGTCGGTCCTGCTCGTCGACAAGGCGGAGCGGATCGGCGGGACGCTGCACGTCTCCGGTGGGCACATGTCCGGCGCAGGGACGGCTCGCCAAGCTGAACACGGAATCGACGACAGCGTGGAATCCCACTACGCGGACATCAGGCGGATCAGCAATGACACCGCCCGGCCCGACATCACCCGCCTCGCGGTCGATCTCGCGGCTCCCACCATCGACTGGCTGGCCGAGCAGGGGTTCGACTTCGCCGAGGACTGCCCGCGCATCGTCTACGGCCACGAGCCCTACGGCACGGCTCGCACCTACTACGGCCCCGACGCAGCACGCTCGATCCTCGCCGTGCTGGCGCCGCTGCTCGAGAAGCAGGTCGCCGCCGGCGGCATCACGCTCGAACTCAACTCCCCCGTCACGCGGTTGCTCACGCGGGACGGAGCTGTCGTCGGCGTGCAGACACCGGCGGGCGAGCGCCACGGGTCGGCCGTCGTCATCGCCACGGGCGGCTTCGGCTTCGCTCCCGACCTGTTCCGCGAACTCGAAGGTGCCCCTCTCGTGACTGCCTCCGCCGAGACCTCGACCGGCGACGGCCTCGTCCTCGCCCAGCAGGTGGGTGCTGGACTCGCAGGCCAGGGCACCTACCTGCCGACCTTCGGAGGGCTGCCCCCGGAGGACGGCGGTCGGGTGACCTGGGAGTTGCGACCGTTGCTCGTCGCGACCGAGCGTCCACCCCAGGAGATCTACGTCGACCGGTCGGGTCACCGGTGGGTCGCTGAGGACGAGGTCTCCATCGATGACAAGGAGCGCGCTCTCGTCACCATCGAGGACATGACCTTCTGGATGGTGTTCGACGCTGCAGCCCTGCGCGACTCCCACCCCATGGTCATCGGCTGGGAGCGTGAGGACATCGACGCCAAGTCAGGCGTGCGGGTGGGCATCCACCGCGCCGACTCGCTCGAGGACCTGGCCGAGGCCGCCGGCATCGACCCGCAGGGGCTCGTCGAGACGGTGGAGCGCTACAACGGTCACGTCGCCGCGGGTGAGGACCCCGACTTCGGGCGACTGCACCTGCCGGCGCCGATCGCCGAGGGCCCGTTCTACGCCATCCGCAACCACGCGCTGACCCTCATCACCTTCACCGGTGTCGACATCGACACCGAGATGCGGGTCCGCCGCGAAGACGGCTCGATCATCCCCGGGCTCTACGCCGTCGGCGAGGTGATCGGAGCCGGCGCCACGAGTGGCAACTCCTTCTGTGGTGGGATGCTCATCACGCCGGCCCTCGCCTTTGGCCGACACCTCGGCCAGCGCCTCGGAGCCAGTGCCGACACGACCATTGACACCAGCGCTCAGGAGGTCTCGGCATGACGATCAAGAGCGGTTGGACCGGGCGGTACTTCGAGGACTTCGAGGTGGGTGACGTCTACCAGCACCCGTTGGGGCGGACCGTCAGCGAGGCCGACAACACGTGGTTCACCTTGCTGACGATGAACACGAATCAGATGCACTTCAACACGGAGTACGCCGCGAAGTCGGAGTTCTCCCGGCCGCTGGTCGTCTCGACCCTGACGGTCGCCATCGCGGTGGGCCAGAGCGTCACCGACATCACCCAGAACGCGTTTGCCAATCTGGGCTGGGACGACATCCGGATGACGCATCCCGTCTTTGCCGGCGACACCCTCTTCAGCGAGTCCCTCGTCAAGGAGAAGCGTGAGTCCGGGTCCCGGCCGGGTGCCGGCATCGTCACGGTGCGCACCCGCACGCTCAACCAGGACGGTGTGGAGGTGTGCTCGTTCCTGCGCACCTTCTACGTCTACAAGAAGGGCGCCCCGCAGGTCGAGGGGATCTTCCCCGAAGGCAAGCAGCCGCTCTCGCTCGAGTCCGAGGAGGGACGGGCGTGACACTACGGATCACCTACGGCCCGTGGGGCGAGACGCTGGCCGAGCTCGTGTCCGCGGCGCGGGAGGCCGAACAGGCTGGGGCCGAAGTGGTCTGGGTCCCCGAGATGCACCGCAGTGCCACGATCAGCGCGGCTGCCGTGGCGGCCGGGACGGACACCGCCGGGGTCGGCACCGCGATCGCGCTGGCCTTCACCCGGTCGCCGATGGTCACGGCGCTCGAGGCCCTCGACCTCGACGAGATGGCCGGTGGACGCTTCGTCCTGGGCCTCGGCACCGGGGTGCAACGCCTCAACGAGGACTGGCACAACGCCCGCTGGGGCAAGCCGGTCCAGCACCTGCGCGAGACCGTCGGGGCGATCCGCACCTTCTGGCAGCAGTGCACGACCGGGGAGCCGATCGTCTTCGACGGCGAGTACGAGCACCTGCGGATCCGTGGCTACCAGCGGCCCTTCCCCGTCATCCGGACCGACATCCCGATCTACCTCGGGGCGATGGGTCCGGCGATGACCCGGCTGGCCGCCGAGATCGGCGACGGCTGGATCTCCCATGAGTTGTGCTCGCCCTACTGGCTCCGCTCGCACGTGAGCGACCTCATCGAGCAGGGCCTGGCCCGCTCGGGCCGCACCCGCGACAGCCTCGACCTCGTGGTCTCGGCCGCCTGCTCCGTCGCCGAGGACCCCGCAGTGGCCCGTCGTCGCAACGCGGGCCTGATCGGGTTCTACGCCACGGTGCGCACCTACTCCGACTTCTTCACCGCGCACGACCTGACGGACGACCAGACCCGGGTGATCGAGGCGTTCCGCTCCGGTGTCGGGGCCGACCACCTGGCCGAGCACGTCACGGATCGGGCCGTCGACGCGCTCACCCTGTCGGGGACTCGCGACGACGTCATCGCCCGGATAGCGGCATACGACGGCCTGGTCGACACGATCAAGCTCACCCCACCGACCCACGGCCTGGCCACGAGCGAGACCCGGGCCGCCCAGAAGGAAGTCATCGCCATGATCGCCGAACTGACCGGAGCCTCACGATGAGGCCGCTTGAGGACATCCGCATCATCGCCGTCGAGCAGTATGGCGCCGGCCCCTTCGGCAGCGTGCACCTCGCCGACCTCGGCGCCGAGGTCATCAAGATCGAGGACCCCAGGGTGGGGGGCGACGTCGGGCGCTACGTGCCTCCGTATGCGCAGGAGGAGGACTCGCTCTTCTACGAGACCTTCAACCGCAACAAGAAGTCGATCTCGTTGGACCTGTCCAACCCCGCTGGTCGGAAGGTCTTCGAGGACCTCGTGCGCGTCAGCGACGTCGTCTACTCCAACCTGCGCGGTGACGTGCCAGAAAAGATCGGCCTCACCTACGACCAGTTGAAGCACCTCAACCCCAAGATCGTGTGCTGCTCGCTCACCGGCTTCGGGATGACCGGCCCGCGCGCGAAGGAGCCCGGCTACGACTACATCCTGCAGGGACTCGCCGGGTGGATGGAGCTCACCGGTGAGCCCGGCGGTCCGCCCACCAAGTCTGGTCTGTCGCTCGTCGACTACTCCGGCGGGCTGGTCGCGATCATCTCGCTCCTGGCCGGCCTGCACGCGGCCCGGCGCGACGGCGTCGGGATGGACTGCGACGTGAGCCTCTATGACACCGCGGTCGGCATGCTGACCTATCCGGCGACCTGGCACCTCAACGCGGGCTTCACGCCGAAGCGCACGCACCACTCGGCGCACCCCTCCCTCGTGCCCTTCCAGGTCTTCGAGGCCGCGGACGGGTGGCTCGTCGTCGGCTGCGCGAAGGAGAAGTTCTGGCAGCGGCTCGTGGAGGTGCTCGACCACCCCGAGCTCGGGACGGATCCGCGCTCCGCGACCTTCGCCGACCGGCAACGCCACGCCGACGTGCTGCTGCCGATCCTCGAGGAGCTCTTCCGGGCCCGTTCGGTCGCCGAATGGCTGGAGCAGTTGTATGCCGCTGCGATCCCCTGCGGTCCGGTCAACGACGTCGCCCAGGCGTTGACCGAGCCGCATACGCTGGCCCGTGGCCTCATTGTCGAGACCGAGCACGAGCGCTACGGCACCGTCCGCCAGGTGGGGTCGCCGGTGCGGGTCGGCCCGCAGCGCCAGGACCACCGGCGGGCCCCGAAGCGGCACGAGGACGCCCCTCAGCTGCTCGGGGAGCTGCTCGGCCTCGACTCCGATCGCCAGTCCGAGTTGGCTGCCGAGGGTGCCTTCGGGGCCCTCCCGGAGCCGGTGAGCGGTACGACGACAAAGCCGGAGCCGGGTGCCTCGACCGAAGAGGAGCGCGTCCAGCGTGCCCGCTGACCCCGCCGCGAGCCTGCACGGCACCGACGGCACTGCCGAGACGGTGGCCGGGCGGCTCGCTGCCTGGGGGCTGGGCCTGACGCTCGAGCAGGTTCCTGAGTCGGCCCGCCGGGCCGCCAGCCGCCACCTGCTCGACGCCATCGGCGCGGGGATCGCGGCCGCGCGCACGCACGCCGCGGACCCGGCGGTCTCGGTGGCCCTCGGCCTCGGCGGCCCACCCGAGGCGACCGTCTGGGGGACCGGCCAGAAGGTGAGCGCCCCGGCGGCGGCCCTCGCCACCGGCACGCTCGTGCACGCCCTCGACTTCGACGACACGCATGCCGGCGGCCTCGTGCATGCCAGCGCGATGGTGCTCCCGACGGCGCTGGCCGTGGGGGAGCAGGTCGGTGCCGATGGCGAAGCGGTGCTGCTCGCGAGCATCGTCGGCTACGAGGTGGCCTGCCGGTTGGCCGCCGTCGTCCCGAACGGGTTCCACGAGCGCGGGCTGCACCCGACCGCGACGTGCGGGGTCTTCGCGTCCGCAATCGTGGCGGCTCGGCTGCTCGGCTTGAGTGAGGCACAGACGGTCGATGCGCTCGGTATCGCCGGAAGCCGTGCTGGCGGTCTGCTCGAGTTCCTCGCGACCGGATCGTCGACGAAGCAACTCCATCCCGGCTTTTCCGGCGAGGGCGGCATCCTCACCGCCCGGCTCGCTGCCGCCGGAGCCAGCGGTCCCGCGTCGGTCATCGAGGGTCGGCACGGCCTCTACGGTGCGCTGCTCGGCCGGCAGGTCGACGTCACGCCGATCACCGCCGACCTCGGCTCCCGGTGGGAGGTCGAGCGGATCACCATCAAGCCCTACCCCGCCTGCCAGCTCATCCACGTCAGCCTCGACGCCGCCCGGGCGGCAATGGCCGAGGCCGGGTGGCGCCCTGAGGACGCTGCCGAGCTCGACTCCGTCCAGGCACTGGTCCATCCCGACGGCGTGGGCATCGTCGTGGAGCCCCGCGCCACCAAGGACCGGCCGCGGACTCCCTACGAGGGCAAGTTCTCACTCCCCTGGAGCCTGGCCGCGCTGCTGCTCGACGGGCAGGTCGGCCTCGCAACCTACGACACCGACTCGATCACCCGTCCAGCGGTCGCCGCCCTTGCTACGCGGGTGGAGGTCGCCGTCGGGGACAGCGGACCGGTCGCTGCGGACGCGACGGGGGAGGTGCGGCTGTGCTTCCGGGACGGGCGAGTCATCACCGGGCGGGTCACCGGTAGCGCCGGTGGACCGGACCACCCCCTCGACGACGCAGCCCTCGTGGCAAAGTTTCGCTCCAACTGCCACGACCACCCGGGGGTCGACGCCTTCGTGGAGCGACTCACTCGAC
>JBDTAU010000197.1:0-10188 GCA_039924465.1 Dermatophilaceae bacterium | reverse complement strand
TCCGGGATGCCCGCCGGGCCGCCGGGCGCGGAACGGAGGCCGACCCCATGGCGGGCTTCGACGTCGTCGCCACGACGCCCGTCGTGCTCATCGACGACGTGGAGGCCGCCGCGGAGTACGTCCGGCCCTACTGCGCCCTCTACATCGGAGGCATGGGCACCCGTGAGCAGAACTTCTACAACCAGCTGGCCTGCAGGATGGGGTTCGAGAAGGAGGCCGAGCACGTGCAGGAGCTCTACCTCGCCGGCCGACACCGGGAGGCGGCGGCTGCGGTGCCTCTGGAGTTCATCGACGAGACGGCCCTCATCGGGTCGGCGGCCCGAGTGGCCGGCCGGATCGGACGCTACGCGGACGCCGGTGTGACGTCGTTGGCGGTGGCCGTCGGCGGCGAGATGACCCGGGACCAGGCCACCGCGACGCTCGGTGCAGTGGCCCAGCTGCGTGAGGGTCTCGAGCTCCAGTAGTCGGGGCGACGGGGTCGGACTCGAGGCATCAGGCCGAGTGTCCGGCCCGTCATCGGACGCCGCTCAGGATAGGCTGCGACACTGCCGCTCACCTGAGGCGCCCACAGCTGTAGCCCGGTGGCCCCGAGCGTCCGACCCATCCGCGCACCGCCGCGCGATCCTGATCCCCTCCCAAGAAGGTTGAGTGCAGCGTGGCTGATCTGAGTTATCTCGAGGCCGTCATCCTCGGTATCGTCGAAGGAGTCACGGAGTACCTCCCGGTCTCCTCGACGGGCCACCTGACGATCACCGAGAAGCTCCTCGGCCTCCAGGTCGATGCCCCCGAGGTGACGGCCTACACCGCGATCATCCAGCTCGGAGCCATCGCAGCGACGTTGCTCTACTTCATCAAGGACATCGTCCGCTTTGCCACCGCATGGTTCCGTGGACTACGCGACACCGAGGCCAGACGCGACCCCGACTACGGGCTCGCGTGGGCGGTCATCATCGGGTCCATCCCGGTCGGCATCATCGGCTTCCTGCTCCGGGACGTCATCTCCGGCGGACTGCGCAGCTTGTGGGTCGTTGCCGCGGCCCTGGTGGTCTGGAGCGTGGTCATGGTGGTGTCGGAACGGATGCACACCGGCTACGACAAGCGAGGCGCCGTCCGCGGCGAGCACTCCGTCACCCCCCTCGACGGGTTGATCATCGGGCTGGTCCAGTGTTTCTCCCTCGTCCCCGGCGTCTCCCGGTCCGGGGCCACGATCTCGGCCGGGTTGGCCCGAGGCATCGACCGGGTCACCGCGACCCGGCTCAGCTTCTTCCTCGCCATCCCGGCGCTCACCGCCGCCGGGGTGTTCGAGGCGGTCCACGAGCGGGACGCGCTCACGGCGTTCGGCATCGGCCCCATGGCCGTGGGCCTGATCGTCGCCTTCATCGTCGCCTACGCGTCCATCGCCTGGCTGCTGCGCTTCGTCGCGAGCAACAGCCTGATGGCGTTCGTCTGGTACCGGGTGCTGCTCGGAGTGGTCCTCGCCATCGCACTCGGAGCGAGCTGGATCACCGCGACCTGACCCCGGTGGGCACGCCGTGACCTCGGCGCGCGCAACGCCTAGAGCCAGAACGCCTAGAGCCAGAACGCCTAGAGCCAGCCGGAGCGCCGGAAAGCCCGATAGAGGAAGCCGACGGCCAGGGCCATGACCAACAGCGTGAGCGGGTAGCCGTAGTAGAACTCGTGCCCGGAGAGGTCGACGCTGGCGGTGAGTTCCGGCATGTGCTCGAAGTTCATGCCGAAGATGCCCGCGACCATGGTGGGCACGGCAGCCATCGCCACCCAGGCCGAGATCTTGCGCATGTCCTCGTTCTGTTTGACCGAGACCCCCGCCAGGTGTGCCCCCAGGATGTCGGTGAGCAGCCGGTCGTAGGTCTCGACGTGGTCCCCGACCCGACCGAGATGGTCCTGGACATCGCGGAACCGGTGCCGGACGTCGGCGTGCAGGTTCTTGCCGAGCCCGCGCTCCATGAAGTTGGCGAGGGCATCAGCCAGGGGCCCGCTGGCCCGGCGGAACTCCAGCACCTCGCGCTTGAGCCGGTAGATCGCGTTGGCGTCCGCGTCCGCGGCGTCCCCGAAGACGGTGGCCTCGATCTCATCGAGGTCCTGCTTGATCTCGGCGTCAACCGCCACGTAGTGGTCGACGACCGAGTCCATGACGGCGTGCAGCACGCTCATCGGTCCCTGCTGGAGCCGGCTCTCCTCGGTCTCGAGCCGGTGCCGCACGCCAGTGAGCGGGTTGGCCTCGCCCTTGCGCACGGTCACGACGAACCGGTCGCCGATGAAGAGCATCACCTCGCCGGTCTCGATGTCGCTCGTCCGGTCGATGTAGCGCAAGGTCTTGAGCACGACGAAGACCGAGGTCTCGTACTGCTCGATCTTGGCCCGCTGCTTCCCCTTGATGGCGTCCTCGACCGCCAGGGGGTGCAGGTGCAACTCCCTGTTGACCACCGCGAACTCGTGGTCGGTGGGGTCCTTGAGCCCGATCCACAAGAAACCGTCGGCTCCGGTCCGGAGGGCCGCCAGCTCGTCACTGAGGTCGCCGCACGCGTGCCGGTGTCCCGCACGATAGATGGCTTGGTCCACGATCACCCACCTACTTCACCACGCGATGGCCGGATTGGGGGTGAGGCGCGAGCGGGCGTCTACGCTGGCTCGGTGCCCACCGTCATCTTTGTCCGCCACGGACGCTCAAGTGCCAACGCGTCAGGCGTCCTGGCCGGCTGGACGCCGGGCATCTTCCTCGACCCCGTCGGGCAGGAGCAGGCCGTGGCCGTCGGGGCGCGGCTCGCGAGCGCGCAGTTGCCGATCGTCGAAGTGGTCAGCTCACCCCTCGACCGGTGCGTGCAGACCGCCGACCAGATCGTGGCCGCCCTGCCCGGCGTCGCCCGGAGCGTTGCCGATGGGCTGGGGGAGTGCCACTACGGAGGGTGGACCGGCCGACCGCTCGCCGAGCTGGCCAAGGACGAGTTGTGGCGGACCATTCAGGACCGACCGAGTCAGGCCCGCTTCCCCGACTCGGAGTCCTACGCCGCCGAGTCCCTCGCCGAGATGCAGGACCGGGCCCTGGAGTCGGTGCGCGACATCGACGCGCGGATTGCCGCCACCCATGGCTGCGACGTCGTCTGGGTCGCGGTCAGCCACGGTGACGTCATCAAGTCGATCCTTGCGCGCGCGGCCGGCGCCCACCTCGATGACTTCCAGCGGTTGCACGTTGATCCCGCCTCGGTCAGCGTCGTCCGCTACACCAGTACCCGGCCGTTCGTGCTGCGCCTCAACGACGTCGGTGGCGACTTGAGCGGCCTGCGCCCACCGCCCACTGGAGCGGCTGGCCAGGGAGATGCAGTCGTCGGCGGGGGAGCCGGGTCGTCGGTTAGGGTCGAGCCATGACCCTTCAGGACTTCGATCCCGCGGTGCGGTTCGTCGCCGGCACGGTGGGCGCTGCTGGACAGCGGGCCTTCTACCTGCAGGCGTCGGACGACATGCGGCTGATCACCGTGGGCCTGGAGAAGCAGCAGGTGGCCCTCCTGGCGGAGCGCATCCTCGAGGTCCTCGACCGGCTCATCGCCGATTCACCGGCTGCCGGTGCGGTCTCGCCCGGTGTCGAGGACACCGCACCCCTGCACACCCCGTTCGACGAGGACTGGAAGGTCCAGACCCTCGCCCTGTCGTGGGACGACGAGCGTGGCGTCCTCGTGATCGAGTGCCACGACCACCAGCCGGACGAGATCGAGGAGTCCACTGACCCGGCCCTGCCGGACCCGGGCGCCAGCCCCGAGGCAGCCTTTGACCGCAACTCCCTCCGGGTCGTCCTCGAGCCGGAGCAGGCCCGGTCGTTCGCCCTGCGCTGCGCCGCCCTCGTGGCTGCCGGGCGACCGCCGTGCCCGTTCTGTGGGGGTCCGCTCGATGCGACCGGTCACGTCTGCCCACGGGCCAATGGCCACCGACGCTGACCCACCCGGCGACGTCCCGTCAGACGAGTTGCCAGCTGATCTGCCAGACGACCTGCCAGACGACCTGTCCGGGGACCTCGAGGTCATCGGCCGGATCGCGGACTCGTCAAACCATTCGGTGCTGGCCCGCCTGACGAACCGGCCGAGCGAGCACGTCATCTACAAGCCCGTTCGCGGCGAACGGCCGCTCTGGGACTTCCCAGACGGGACGCTTGCGGGACGGGAGGTCGCCGCCTACCTCGTCTCACGCCTCGGCGGCTGGGACCTCGTGCCGTTGACCGTGCTGCGCGATGGCCCGCTCGGTGCCGGCGCGGTCCAGCGCTGGATCGGCAACCCGCTCGCACCGGTCGCCGACGATGCCGACGTGACCGTCATCCCCTCCGGAACGGTCCCCGACGGCTGGATCCACGTCCTCGACGGGCTGACCCCGACCGGTGAGCCGGTCACCGTCGTGCATCGTGACCGCGAGGACGTGCGCTCGCTCAGCGTGCTCGACGCCGTCCTCAACAATTCGGACCGCAAGGGGTCGCACTGCCTGCGTGACGGCTCGGGTCGGCTGTGGGCCATCGACCACGGACTCTGCTTCCACCCGACCCCCAAACTCCGGACCGTGTTGTGGGGCTGGGCTGGTCGCGCGTTCACCCGGCCCGACCTCGATCGCTTGCGGCGATTCCGGTCCGAGCTGTCCCGTCCAGAGGCACGCGCCGCCTTCGCCCTGTTGCTCCCCGAGGACGACGTCGTGGCCCTGGAGTCGCGCGTCGAGCACCTGCTTGAGGAGGGGCGCCACCCCCTGCCCAGCCCGGACTGGCCGCCGGTGCCCTGGCCGCCGGTCTGATCGAGCCAGCACCCATCTGGGCGGCGGACCGGCGACGACCGGGTCCTGGGCTTTCCTGAGCGCCACCGGATCGGCTCCCGACCGCGTCAGAGACCCCTTCGAGCGCGGGATAGAGTCGCCGGGTGAAGAGTTGGCCCGCGCCGTTCATCCCGCACGTCCCCGGCAACGCCCCGCAGGTGCGGGTTCGTGACACGGCAACGGGCGAGTTGCGCCCTGTCGTCGGATCGGACGCCACGGGGGCGGTGCGTCTCTACGTCTGCGGGATCACCCCCTACGACGCGACCCATCTGGGGCACGCCGCCACCTATGTCACCTTCGACCTGCTCGGCCGGGTCCTGCGCGACAGCGGCAAGGCCGTGCGCTATGTCCAGAACATCACCGACATCGATGACCCGCTCCTGGAGCGGGCCGAGCGAGACGGCATCGACTGGCGAGATCTCGCCACCCGAGAGATCGGGCTCTTCCGCGAGGACATGACCGCCCTGGCCGTGATTCCGCCGGACGAGTACCTCGGCGCCGTGGAGTCCATCCCGACCTTCGTTGCCCCCATCGAGCGGCTCGTCGCGACCGGGCACGCCTATGCGGTGCCCGCCGCCGACGCCACCGACCCCGCAGCGGCGGACATCTACTTCGACGTCGCCAAGGATCCCGGTTTCGGCCGCGTCAGCGGACTGACCAAGGACCAGATGCTTCCGCTCTTCGCAGAGCGGGGCGGGGATCCCGATCGCGCCGGCAAGCGCAACTCGCTCGACCCGCTGCTCTGGCGAGCCCACCGAGCCGGTGAGCCCCATTGGGACGGAAGGTCGTTGGGCGAGGGACGACCCGGCTGGCACATCGAGTGCTCGTGCATCGCCATCGACCACCTCGGGGTCCCGATCGACGTGCAGGGTGGCGGGACCGACCTGATCTTTCCGCACCACGAGATGAGTGCGGCCCATGGCCGGGTGCTCGAGGACGCGGCGGTCTTCGCGCGGCTCTACGTCCATCAGGGCATGGTCGGTTTCGAGGGCGAGAAGATGAGCAAGTCCAAGGGCAACCTGGTCCTGGTCTCCGCCCTGCGCCGCGATGGCGTCGACCCGATGGCCATCCGGCTCGCGCTGCTGAGCAAGCACCACGCGCAGGACTGGGAGTGGAACGACGCCATCCTGCAGGAGGCCCAAGGCCGACTGGGCACCTGGCGCAAGGCGCTGTCCGGCAACGGCGGTCCCGTCGCCGACCAGACCATCGACGACATCCGGGCCGCGCTCGCCGAGGACCTCGACAGCCAACGCGCGCTCGAGGCCGTCGATCGGTGGGCCGCCCAGGCATTGACGCGCGGCGGCCAGGACCCCGGGGCGCCGGGGGTCCTCTCGCGCACCCTGGACGCCCTGCTCGGAGTGCGCCTCTAGCCCTGCGAGCGGCGGCTCAGTGTCGCCAGCTGAACGGCATACGTCACGAAAGTGGCTGTGCCACCAGCAGACTCAGCGTGCGGGTGGTTCGTCGTCCCGACCGCGCAGGTAGCGCTCGAACTCGCGGGCGATCGCGTCCCCGCTGGCCTCGGGCAGCTCAGCGGTGTCCTGTGACTCCTCGAGGGTCTGGATGTAGTCCGCGATCTCCTCGTCCGACTGGGCCAGCTCATCGACCCCGCGCTCCCACGCCTGCGCGTCCTCCTCGAGGTCGCCGTGCGGCACCGTCACCTCGAGAAGGGCCTCGATGCGGCGGATCAGGGCCAGGGTGGCCTTGGGGGAGGGCGGCCCGCCAGCATAGTGCGGCACCGCGGCCCAGGCCGAGAGTGAGGGGATCCCGGCGTCCGCCGCGGCGGTGGTCAGCACGCCGACGATGCCGGTGGGCCCCTCGTAGCGACTCGGCTCGACGTCATAGCGGTGGACGACACCCTCGTCCTCGGCCGTGGCGGTGACCGGGATCGGACGGGTGTGGGGGACGTCGGCGAGCAGGGCCCCGATGGTCACGAGGGTGGTGACCCCGAGTTGCGTGGCGAGCTCGATCAGCTCGGCGCAGAAGGATCGCCAGCGCACCGACGGCTCGATCCCCTGGACGAGGATCACGTCCCGCTCGAAGCCGGTCTCGGTGGCCACGAGGATGCGGGTGGTCGGCCACACCACCCGGCGGCGGCCGTCAGTCTGCAGGACCCGGGGCCGGTTGACCTGGAAGTCGTAGTAGTCCTCGGGGTCGAAGGCAGCGACGAACTCGGCGTCCCACACCTCGGCCAGGTGCCGGATCGCGGTGGTGGCCGCCTCCCCGGCATCGTTCCAGCCCTCGAAGGCCGCGATGAGTACGGGGTCCAGCAACTCCGGGACCTCCTCGAACTCCAACACGCGACCGCTCCTCTCCTGGCCACGGACCCTTCCGCAGCACTGGTCAAGCCTATGTCGCGTCTCCCCGGTTTCGGTGCAGGTCGTGGCCGGGTCCGACCACGAGTTGGTCGCGTGAGCCGTGAGAAGGACCGGTCCGTAGACTTGGGCGATCCCACCGCCTGTCCCACGAGAGGATTCCCGTGCCGGAAACCACTGCGTTCCAACCCGATGCCACCGCTGCCCTGACTGCCATCCTGTCGCAGCGGATCATGGTCATCGATGGGGCGATGGGCACGATGATCCAGCGCAGCGGACCGGGGGAATCGGAGTATCGCGGTGAGCGGTTCGCTGACTGGCCGACCGACCTCAAGGGCAACAGTGACGTCCTCGTCCTGTCCCAACCGGAGCTGATCCGCGAGATCCACCGGGAGTACCTGCAGGCCGGTGCCGACATCGTCGAGACCAACACGTTCTCCGCGACCAGGATCGCCCAGACCGATTTCGGGACGCAGGACCTGGCCCGGGAGATCAACCGGACTGGTGCGCAACTCGCCCGCTCGGCCTGTGACGAGTTCAGCACCCCGGATCGTCCGCGCTGGGTCGCCGGCGCGATCGGCCCGACCAACCGCACCGCCTCGATCTCCCCGGACGTCAATGACCCCGGCGCCCGCAACACGAGCTTTGACGAGCTCGTCGAGGCCTACCTCGAGCAGGCCCGGGGCCTGGTCGAAGGGGGCACCGACCTGCTCCTCGTGGAGACGATCTTCGACACCCTCAACGCCAAGGCGGCGATCTTTGCGCTCGAGACCCTCTTCGAGGAGCACGAGCGGCGCTGGCCGGTCATCATCTCGGGCACCATCACCGACGCCTCCGGGCGCACCCTGTCCGGCCAGGTGACCGAGGCGTTCTGGCACTCGGTGCGCCACGTCCAGCCGCTCGCCATCGGGCTCAACTGCGCGCTCGGCGCTCAGGAGATGAGGCCGTATGCCGCTGAGCTCAGTCGTCTCGCCGACACCTTCGTCTCGGTGTACCCCAACGCCGGCCTGCCAAACGCGTTCGGTGAGTACGACGAGACCCCTGAGCAGATGGCCAAAACCGTGGGGGAGTTCGCGACGAGCGGGCTGGTCAACCTCGTCGGCGGCTGCTGTGGCACGACCCCGGCCCACATCGAGGCGTTGGCCGCCGCGGTCGACACGGTCGCGCCACGCATTCCCGCTGAGCCCACCGAAGGACTGAAGCTGTCCGGGCTCGAGCCGGTGACGATCACCAATGACAGCCTCTTCGTCAACGTCGGGGAACGGACCAACATCACCGGCTCGGCGCGGTTCCGTACGCTGATCAAGGCCGGTGACTACGACACGGCCCTGTCGGTCGCGGTGCAGCAGGTCGACAACGGGGCGCAGGTCATCGACGTCAACATGGACGAGGGGATGATCGACGGGGTGGCGGCGATGGACCGCTTCCTCAAGCTCGTGGCCAGTGAGCCGGACATCAGCCGGGTGCCGATCATGGTCGACTCGTCGAAGTGGGAGGTCATCGAGACCGGCCTCAAGTGCTTGCAGGGCAAGCCGATCGTCAACTCGATCTCCCTCAAGGAGGGCGAGGAGTCCTTCATCCACCAGGCTCGGCTCGTCCGCAAGTACGGCGCAGCGGCCGTGGTGATGGCTTTTGACGAGGACGGTCAGGCCGACAGCCTCGAGCGCCGCCAGGAGGTCTGTGCCCGGGCGTACCGGATCCTCACCGAGGAGGTCGGCTTCCCACCCGAGGACATCATCTTCGACCCCAACGCGTTCGCCCTCGCGACCGGCATCGAGGAGCATGCTGCCTACGGGTCCGACTTCATCGAGGCGACCCGGTGGATCAAGGCGAACCTTCCCGGCGCGCACGTGTCCGGCGGGATCTCCAACGTCTCCTTCTCTTTCCGGGGCAACAACCCGGTCCGCGAGGCGATCCATGCCGTCTTCCTCTATCACGCGATCCACGCCGGGCTCGACATGGGAATCGTCAACGCGGGTGCCCTCGTCGTCTACGACACGATCGAGCCCGACCTGCGGGAGCGGATCGAGGACGTCGTGCTCAACCGGCGGCCCGACGCTGCTGAGCGGCTGCTCGAGATCGCCGAGACCTACAACGCGGCTGCCGACGCCACCCCGGAGGTCGAGGACGAGTGGCGGTCGCTGCCGATCCGCGAGCGCATCAGCCACGCGCTCGTCAAGGGCATCGACGCCCACGTCACGGAGGACACCGAGGAGCTCCGGGCCGAGATCGAGGCGAGCGGTGGCCGTCCGATCGAGGTCATCGAGGGCCCGCTCATGGATGGCATGAACATCGTGGGCGACCTCTTCGGTGACGGGCGGATGTTCCTGCCGCAGGTGGTCAAGAGCGCGCGGGTCATGAAGAAGGCAGTGGCCTACCTGATCCCCTTCATCGAGGAGGAGAAGGCCAAGAACCCGGAGCTGGCGACGCAGAAGGACACCAACGGGACCATCGTCATGGCGACGGTCAAGGGCGACGTCCACGACATCGGCAAGAACATCGTGGGCGTCGTGCTGCAGTGCAACAACTACGAGGTGATCGACCTCGGTGTCATGGTGCCGGCACAGAAGATCCTCGACGCGGCGAAGGAACATCAGGCCGACATGATCGGTCTCTCCGGCCTGATCACGCCCTCACTCGAGGAGATGGCGAGCTTCGCGGCGGAGATGCAACGTCAGGGCCTGACGATGCCCCTGCTCGTCGGCGGGGCGACCACGTCCCGGGCCCACACGGCCGTCAAGATCGATGGCAAGTATGACGGCCCGGTCGTCTGGGTCAAGGACGCCTCCCGGTCGGTGCCGACCGCAGCGGCGCTGCTCAGCGATGAGCAGCGCCCGGCGTTGCTCGCGTCGATCAAGAGCGACTATGACGCCTTGCGCGCACGGCACGCGGCCAAGCAGGATCGGCCGATGCTCTCCTTCGCCGATGCCCGGGAGCAGCGCACGCCGCTGTCGTGGGAGGGCTACACCCCCCCGCGCCCCCGGCTCCTGCTGCAGCAGGACAAGGACGTGTCGACGATCATCGGGAAGCCTGGAGCCACCCAGCACGTCCGGGTCTTCCACGACTACCCCCTCGA
>JBDTAU010000196.1:0-7393 GCA_039924465.1 Dermatophilaceae bacterium | reverse complement strand
CCGGAACGGGGCCGCGATGATCCGCTCACCCCGTTGCTCGGTGGCGCCGAGCATCACGTTCTCGAGCGTCGTCAAGCGCATCAGCGCCTTGGTGAGCTGGAAGGTGCGGACCATCCCCAGTCGCGCGATCCGGAAGGCGGACGCCTTGCTGATGTCCTTGCCTTCGAAGGACCACGTGCCGGAGTCCGGGTGGTCGAAGCCGCTGATGAGGTTGAAGAAGGTCGACTTGCCGGCGCCGTTGGGCCCGATCAGGGCGGTGATGGTGCCCCGCTGGACCTCGAGGTGCTCGACCCGCACGGCGCGCACTCCCCCGAACGAGCGGCTGACGTCGTCGGCGACGAGGATGGCATCCGGCTTCGCCACACCGGGCTCGGCCGCGACGCCCTCCAGCGCGGCCGCCGCTCGCTCCGCACCGACACTACGTCCCTTGGGACGCGGCGTGGCCGCCGGCTCCTGCCCGCCGTTCTCGACCTCGGTCGGCTGTGGCTCGGTCGCCGCCTCGGTCGGCTGCTCCGTGGTGGCCGCCTCGGGTGGCTGTGGCTCGGTGGCCCGGGACTCGGGCTGACTGTTGTCAGCGGACATCGAGACGCAGCTCCTTCGGGTCGCCGAGGATCCCGGCGGGTCGGAAGATCATGAGCAGCAACAGACAGATGCCCACGAAGACGAAGCGGAGGGCACCCACGTCCGGGCCGGTGATGACATCCGGCGAGATGATGCCGGACGCGGTGGCGTTGCGCAGGAACGAGTCCAGGAAGGTGGCCAGGAACCAGAAGATGATCGACCCGAGGATGGGTCCCCAGATCTTGCTGGCACCACCGAGGATCATGATCGCCCACAGGTAGAAGGTCACGGACGGGTTGAAGCTGTCCGGGTTGACCGACTGGCTGGCGATGGCGATCAGCGAGCCGGCGAGACCACCGATGACGCCGCCCAGCACGAGCGACTGCATCTTGAACGCAAACACGTTCTTGCCGAGGCTGCGCGCCGCCAACTCATCCTCACGGACCGAGCGAAGGACCCGCCCCCAGGGGCTGTGCACCAGGAGATAGACGACGAGCGAGGCCAGCAGGACCAACGCCCAACCCACCGTCATGACCCAGAGGTTTCGGGCCGAGAAGAAGAACGGCCCGAACTCGAGGTTGCCGCCGTAGGGGTTCAGCGCGAAGAACTCGTCCGCGAACTGGCGCAAACCGTAGACCCCACCGGTCAGTGGCGCGGCCCAGTCCGATCGGTAGAAGTAGCGCAGCACCTCGGCCCCGGCAATCGTCGCGATGGCCAGGTAGTCACCGCGTAATCGCAGGGTCGGGATGCCGAGGATCAACGCCAGGATGACCGAGCTGACGATGCCGATCAGGACGCCGATCCAGAGGCTGAAGCCCCACGTTGACACGCTGACCGCGACACCGTAGGCGCCGACGAGCATGAAGCCGACGTGGCCGAAGTTGAGCAGACCGGTGAAACCGAAGTGCAGGTTGAGTCCGACGGCAGCGAGCGCGTAGATCGCCGCCTCGGCACCGAAGGCGCCCCGCAGGGCGTTCGCGAGGATGTCTGAGAAGTCCATGATCAGTTCTCCCTGCGCCTCAACCGGCGCGCTCTGCGCGTCCGAGGATGCCTTGTGGTCGCACCAGCAAAACGATGATCAGCGCGAGCAGGGCCCACGCGTTCTGCAATGAGGGTGGGAACCACAGGTTGGACAGTTGGGACACCAGGCCGACGATGATGCTGCCGACCATGGCGCCGTAGGCGCTGCCCAACCCGCCGAGGATGACACCGGCGAACATCAGGAGCAGCAGGTTGAAGCCCATGTCCCAGTAGACGGCCCCCTGGGTCACGCCGTAGAAGACGCCGCCCAGGGCCGCCAGCCCCCCACCGACGACCCAGGTGATCAGGATGACCCGGTCGACGTCGATCCCGGAGGCTTCAGCGAGGTCCTTGTTGTCCGCGACCGCCCTGGCCGCCTTGCCCACCCGGGTCCGTTGGAGCAGCACGGCCACGAGCACGAGGACGGCGAAGGAGGCCAGCGTGACGACGAGGTCACGTGGGGTGATCGTGATCGGGCCGAGTTGCATCGCGGGCTGCAGCGCGTACTCGGAGTACTTCTCGCGCCGACCGGAGAAGAGCACGAGGAGGAGGTAGCGCAGGAACAGGGAGAGCCCGATCGAGATGATGAACATCTGGATCAACCCCGTGCCTCGCCGACGCATGGGTCGCCACAGAGCCAGATCGATCCCCCCGGCCAGCAGCCCGCCGAACACGATCGCCACGATCCCGCCGACGACGAGAGGCAGGCTGCCGGGGCTGGTGCTGACCCAGAAGGCGACGACCGCTCCGATCGTCACGAATTCGCCGTGCGCGAAGTTGATCAACTTGGTCGTCCCGAACACGAGCGACAGGCCGACCGCGGTGATCGCGATGATCGCACCGAGCTTGAGGCCTTCGACCGTGAGCTGCAGGACCCGGTCGAGGGTGACCCCTTCGCCGCCGGTACCGGATGCGGTGTCAGCGGCGTCGGTAGGCTGCCCGGGCGCGGCCGGAGCAGGAGTGCTCGACTGGGGCGCGTCCGCCGCCTTGGCCTGCTGGGGCTCATTCGAGCTGATCAGAGGGAAGATGAGGGTTCGGTGCTGAGCTGGGCTGACCGTGACCCCGTCCAGAACCTGACCGTCTCGGTCTCGCGTCTGCACATCAGCCGGCAGGGACTTGACGTCCAGGGTCACCGTGTATTTGCCGGCACTGGGGAGGGCGATCTCCCACTGTCCTTGATCATCGGTGGTAGCCGTCCCGACCTCGGACCCGGCGCTCGCGGCGGTGATCTTCACACCAGCGAGCGGAGTGCTGTCCGGCCCACGCACCGTCCCCTTGAGGCTCTCCTTCGCGTCGGCCAACACCATGCTGGGGTGGCCCCCGGTCGGGGGGGCGGTGGCCAGGACGGCTGCGGTTGCTGCGCCTGCAGAAGTCAGGCAGAGCATGACAAACGCAGCGACAACTGCCAACAGGCGTAGTCGCACGGGATGTCCTCCTTTGGATGTCTGGACGGATTCAACCACAATGCTCATCACTCGGCAGGCAACTGCACGAGACTAGTCCAAACTTGTGACCAAGTGGCCCTGGCGGGCCTGCAGTGGGATGGCGCCAGGCAACACCGAAGACCGACCAAACAGCGTGGGATCCGCTCAGGTGGCAGGGAACCCGTTGATGACGGCTTCGGCCACTTCCTTCATCCCGAGACGCCGGTCCATCGCCGTCTTCTGGATCCAACGAAAGGCGTCGGACTCGCTCAGCTTGAGCTGGGTCATCAGCACGCCCTTGGCCCGGTCGACGAGTTTGCGGGTTTCGAGGCGCTCCCCGAGATCGGCGATCTCCGCCTCGAGCGCGGTGAGTTCGAGCCAGCGGGAGAGGGCGATGTCAATGGCCGGGCGCAGGTCTGCGGCCGTGAACGGCTTGACGACGTAGGCCATCACCCCCGCGTCGCGGGCTCGCTCGACGAGCTCCGTCTGGGAGAACGCCGTCAGCATGATGACCGGGCAGAGTTTGGTCTCGTGGATCTGCTCGGCAGCGCTGAGCCCGTCGAGGACGGGCATCTTGACGTCCATGATGACCAGATCTGGCACCAGGTCGCGGGCCAGCTCAACGGCCTGCTCGCCGTTGTTGGCCTGCCCGACGACGTCGTAGCCCAACTCCCCCAACATCTCGACCAGGTCGAGGCGGATCAGCGCCTCGTCCTCGGCGACGAGGATCCGGGCCGGCGCCCGATGGCCCCCAGCACCGTCTCCGGACTCGGGGGTGGGTTCCTGCGCGCCGGCAGCCGGTGCGTCCTTCGTCTCGTCAGCGCTCACGCGTGAGAGCCTATCGGTGCCGGGAGCGGGATTCGAACCCGCACGGCCTTTCGGCCAAAGCATTTTGAGTGCTCCGTGTCTGCCATTCCACCACCCCGGCTGGAGTGCCGCGCCAGCATACCCGCAATGCTCAGCCAGTCACTTCTTCGGGTCGATAGGCCGGCGCAGCGCGGTTGACTGCGTCCCCGACACGGTGCACCCGCAACGAGTTGGTGGATCCGGGGATCCCGGGCGGCGAGCCGGCCACGATGACGACGAGGTCGCCCTCGACGACCCGCCCCTCGGGGATGAGGTTGAGGTCGACCTGCATGGCGAACTGGTCGGTGTGGTGCATCCGGGAGACGAGGTAGGTCTCGATGCCCCACACGAGAGCGAGTTGGGAGCGGACCTTCTGCTCCGAGGTGAACGCCAGCATGGGAAGGCGTGGCCGCAGCCGAGACATGCGCTGAACCGACCCGCCCGTCTCGGTGAAGGTGATCAGGAACTTCGCTTTGACCAACTCGCCGATCTCCACCGCAGCCTTGGCCACCGCACCGCCGATCGTTTTGACGTGGGTGTGGGTGTCGAGGGGCGCGATCCGGTCGTATCCATGCTCCTCGGTGTTCTCGATGATGCGGGCCAGCGTCGCGACGGACTCCGTCGGGTAGGCCCCGATGGACGTCTCGCCCGAGAGCATCACCGCGTCGGCCCCATCGAGGACGGCGTTGGCGGCGTCAGAGGCCTCGGCCCGGGTCGGGCGGGCGTTCTCGATCATGGATTCGAGGACCTGGGTGGCGACGATGACCGGCTTGGCCGCGAGCCGGGCCAGGTTGATCGCCTGCTTCTGCACGAGCGGAACCTCCTCGAGGGGCATCTCGACACCGAGGTCGCCGCGGGCGACCATGATGCCGTCGAAGGCCTCGATGATGGACTCGAGGTTGTCGACCGCCTGAGGCTTCTCGATCTTGGCGATGACCGGCAGTCGGTAGCCGAACTCGTCCATGATGGAGTGCACGTCCGAGATGTCGTCGGCCGACCGGACGAAGGACAACGCGATCAGGTCTGCGCCCAACCGCATGGCAAAGCGCAGGTCGTCGCGGTCCTTGTCCGACAGGGCCGGCACGCTGACCGCGACCCCGGGCAGGTTGATGCCCTTGTTGTTGGACACGACGCCACCGATGACCGTCTCGGTCAGGACGTCGGTCTCGGTCACGTCGACGGCGCGCAGCATGACCTTGCCGTCGTCGATGAGCAGCACGTCCCCGGGGCGGACGTCGCCGGGCAGGCCGTCATACGTCGTACCGACCTCGGCTTCGGTGCCCTGGATGTCTCGGGTGGTGATGGTGAAACGCTGCCCCGGGACGAGCGTGACCGGCCCTTCCTTGAAGCGGCCGGTCCGGATCTTGGGGCCCTGCAGGTCAACCAGGATCCCGACCGCGTGCCCGGTCTCGTCGCTGGCCTGGCGGACCAAGCGGTAGACCTCCTCGTGGTCGGAGTGGTCTCCGTGCGAGAGGTTGAGTCTCGCGACGTCCATCCCGGCATCGACCAGGGCACGGAGGGCCTGAGGGGAGGAAGTCTTGGGTCCAATGGTGCAGACGATCTTGGCGCGACGCATATGGCTACCCTATTGGCGTTGTGACTCGGGTCACCATACGGGTTCGCCCAGTGGACGTGGCTGGCAGAGTCTCTGGCCGGGCGGACGGCTCCCCTGCTGAGGCCTCCTGCGAGGCCTCCTCCTGGGGCCTCCTGCTGGGCCGCCCGCTCAGACCGTGAGCGGGCGATCCGTCGGCGCGATCGGGATCGGCAGCGAACTGGACCCGGTGAGCCAGGCGTCCACGCCCGCCGCGGCGGCCCGGCCCTCCGCGATCGCCCAGACGATGAGTGACTGTCCCCGGCCGGCGTCCCCGGCGACGAAGACCCCGGGAACCGACGTCATGAAGGTCTTGCCCCGGACGATGTTGGACCGCTCGTCGAGGGCGACGCCCAATTGTTCGACGACCCCGGGGGACTGCGGACCGAGGAAGCCCATGGCGAACAGCACCAACTGGGCCGGGATGTCGCGTTCGGTGCCCGGCACCGGGCTCGGCCGCCCCTCGACGAACTCGACGTCGGTGAGCCGCAGGCCGGCCACGTGGCCCGCCTCGTCCCCGAGGAATTCCAGCGTGCTCACCGCATACACCCGTTCGCCGCCCTCCTCGTGCGCGCTCGCGACACGGAAGAGCATCGGGTAGGTGGGCCACGGCTGGTTCTCCGGGCGGTCCTCCCCCGGTTGCGGCATGATCTCGAGGCTGGTCACCGATCGGGCACCCTGCCGGTGCGCCGTGCCGATGCAGTCGGCGCCGGTGTCACCGCCGCCGATCACGACGACGTCCTTGTCGGTGGCCAGGATCTGCCCGTCGACGGACTCACCGAGGGAGGCCCGGTTGCTCTGCGGCAGATACTCCATGGCCTGGTGAATGCCCGCGAAGTCGCGGCCGGGCACGGCCAGGTCGCGTGGCACGGTCGCGCCGATGGCCAGCACGACCGCGTCGTAGCGGTCCCGGAGCTGGCCCCCGGTGAGCGCGGTCCCGATGTCCATGCCATTGCGGAACCGGGTGCCCTCGGCCTCCATCTGTCGAAGCCTCCGGTCGATCACCGACTTCTCCATCTTGAACTCGGGGATGCCGTAGCGCAGCAACCCGCCCGGCTTGTCGGCCCGTTCGAAGACGGCGACCGTGTGCCCGGCTCGCGTCAGCTGCTGGGCTGCCGCGAGTCCCGCAGGGCCGGAGCCCACGACCGCGACCGTCTTGCCGGAGAGCCGCTCGGGCGGCAGCGGCGGCGCGAGGCCCTGCTCGAAGGCTTTCTCGATCGTGGTGAGCTCGATCTGTTTGATCGTCACGGCGGGTTGGTTGATCCCGAGCACGCAGGCGGTCTCGCAGGGGGCCGGGCACAGCCGACCGGTGAACTCCGGGAAGTTGTTCGTCGCGTGCAGCCGCTCGATGCCGGTGGCCCAGTCGTCCTTCCACGCCGCGGTGTTCCACTCGGGGATGAGGTTGCCGAGCGGGCAGCCGCTGTGGCAGAAGGGGATCCCACAATCCATGCAGCGCCCGGCCTGCCGCTCGATCTGGCCCTTCTCCTGCTCCTCGTAGACCTCCTTCCAGTCGCGGATGCGCACCGGCACGGGCCGGCGGGCGGGCAGCTCGCGGTCCCGAGTGTTCAAGAATCCATGTGGGTCAGCCACGGGAAGCCTCCATGATCCGGTTCCACACCTCGACGCCGTCGACCTCGAGGCCTTGCGCCAGCGCCGTCGCCTGCACGTCGAGGACGCGCTGGTAGTCACGCGGCAACACGAGGGTGAAGCGCTCACGGGCGTGCTCCCAGTCCTCGATGAGTCGCCGCGCCACCGGTGACTCGGTCCACTTAACGTGGCTGCCGAGCAACTCCTTGATCGTCGTCTCTTCATCGGGCCGCAAGGGCCCCAGGTCGACCAACTCGGCGTTGACCAGGTCGGCGCTCAGGTCGAGGACGTAGGCGACACCACCTGACATCCCGGCCGCGAAGTTGCGTCCCGTCGAGCCCAGGACGACGACGGTGCCACCGGT